>NZ_RZOJ01000622.1:0-2366 GCF_003998845.1 Mesorhizobium sp. M4A.F.Ca.ET.022.05.2.1
TCCAGTATATGATCCGTGTGCCTACCATTGCCATGGCCGAGCAGGTCACCGACGTGCTCGACCGCAATGCGGCCGCGGCCGCGGCGATCAGCGGCTGCCGCTACGAGCGCCATTGGGTGTCGAAGTCGCGGCCCGGCCTCGCCAATCACGCCATGGCTGGGCTCGCCTATGAAGCGCTCTCGACCGTTGGGCCGCCGCGCTGGGACGAGAAGGCGAAGAAAATCGCCCGCGAAATCCAGGTCAATGCCGGCGGTACGGCGGCAGAACACCCGTTCATCGACGAGCTGGAGCGGCTGATCATGCCGCAGGAGGCCGAGGCGATCCTGCGCCGCGACTTGCCGCCCTCGCAGGTGAACTCGACCTCGGACGACTACACCGACATGAGCTGGCATGCGCCGACGGCGCGTTTCTATGTCGCGCGCCCGGCGCTGCGCTCGGCAAACGGCCATGCCTGGCCAGGCTGGGTGATGAACGCGCTGGGCGGCATTGCCGCGACGATCGACCCGATGGTGACCTGCGCTTCGAAGACGATCGCGCTGACGGCGCTGCGCCTGCTCGAGGACAAGGCCGCGCGCGATGCGGCGATGGACGAGTTCGTCGCCCGCACCGGCGGCGGCGTCGGCGGCGCGAATTGGATCGCGCCGCTTTGCGACTACGAGCCGCCGATCAATTTCCGCTGGCCGGAATATGTCGCCACGGCGCGCGGGCGCGACTGGTGGATCCCGGCCGCCTCCACTGCATGACCGATCAACGACCCCACGAGGAGAACAACCATGACCGTCCATGACCGCGTCGTCGCCGAGCCGTTCTCGCTGCAGCGCCGCAACCCCGCCGGCGGCACCAAGCCGCTGACCGCCTGGGGCTTCGCCAACGAGACCGATGTGCTGACCGACGTGCTGCTTGGTTCGCCCAACTTTCTGCGCCACCTGTCGACAAGCTCGCTGTCTAGAAAACATCTGCGCGAGGCGCCCTGCAACGTCCAGATCGCGCAGGCGCAGCACAAGGACCTTGTCGCGGCATACGAGCATTTCGGCGTCAACATCCACTGGCACGAGCCGACCCCGGAACTGCCGATGCAGGTCTATTCGCGCGATTCCAGCGTCATGACGCCCTACGGCGCCTTCATCACCGCCATGGCCAACTGGTGGCGGCGCGGCGAGAACTACGCCGCCATCCGCACCTATGAAAAGCTCGGCATCCCTATCTACGATATGGTGACCGCCGGCACCTTCGAAGGCGGCGACTTCAACGTCATCGAGGACGGCGTGGTGTTGATCGGCTGCGGCGGCGCTCGCACCCAGGAGGAGGGCGCCCGCCAGGTGCAGGCCTGGTTCGACAAGGAAGGCTGGGAGACGCGCATCGCCTTCATCGACGAATACTATGTCCATATCGACCTGATGGTTGTGCCGATCGCCGAAAAGCTTACCGCGGTCTGCCTCGCCTGCACCGAGCCCGGCATCGTCGACTGGCTGAAGGGCAAGGGCCACGAGATCATCGACGTGCCCTTCCAGGACACGATGGCGCTCGGCTGCAACTTCATGTCGCTCGGCATGGACAGGGTGATCGCGCCGACATCGAGCCAGACGCTGATCGAAAAGCTGCGGGCGCGCGGCTTCGAGGTCGCGGCCGTCGATATGAGTGAGATCTCCAAGACCGGCGGCGGCATCCACTGCATGGCGCAGGCGCTGAAGCGCGAGAAGGCGTGAGGGGCAACGGCGGCGAAGCTGCCAATCTCCCCCTTGTGGGTCCCTTGTGGGGCACATGTCCGGCAGGACAGAGGGGGCGCGGAAGAGCGTCGATCTGTCCCGTTTCGCTCCCGCTCTACGCTGCGCCGGTCCACTCAGCGTATCGCCTCAGGCCCATGCCGGCGAACAGCATGACCATCATGATGGTGAAGAAGAAGGCCATGCCGAGGTAGAAGAAATTCGCTTTCGGCGAAACCTTGACATACCGCACCTGCTTGAACGGCACGCCGCTCGGCTTTGTCGCCGCCAGTCCGAGCCAGAAGAAGAAGGTGACGGCAACGAGCACGCCGATATAAGGATCCATCCAGTCCGGCACCCTGACGAAGCCGAAATTGAACGCAAACGCCCGGTTCGCTGACAAAAGCAGCCCAGACGATATCGAGCAGGCAAACATCAGGCGTTTCATGCGGCGTTCCCCTCCATGGTCCACATCCCCCGCGATGTATAATTTGCGTTGATTGAAGTTCTGTTATTCCTGCCCGTTAAGATTGCAGGCAAGGCGGGAGATCGCCGGTAAACGCGAGCACTCAACTACCGCGCCGTGCAGCGGATCGTCCGCTGAGAAATTCAGTTCGCAATGGCGGGCCGCGCTGCCGCCATTGCTTGCGTCATAGCTAACAT
>NZ_RZOJ01000623.1:0-2359 GCF_003998845.1 Mesorhizobium sp. M4A.F.Ca.ET.022.05.2.1
GCGTCGAGTTCACCGGCACCGAACCGAAGCCGCACTGGCACTACGGCTGAAGCTCCGCCTCCCCTGCTAGCCGAAGGGCTGGCACGAAAAAGTCGGCGGATTGCTCCGCCGGCTTGGTATTTCGCGACCAGAAGCTTGATGACAATTCGCCCTGCTGAGTCAGTTGGTGCGGGTTTCGAGAACCGGAGCGGCGCGGACATTGAAGTCCGTGAGCACCGGAAGCGCAGAAACCCGCGGCAGATGGCCGGCAGGGTAGAATTGGCGCAAGCTTCCTAGTTTTAGCCTTGCCGACCAGCTTGTTCTTGGCGATCACCGCGCGCCCGCAGGGCGAAGCCCGAGGACGCGCAATGCAAAGACCGTGGATCGCCTCAGTTCTTGGCCTTGTCGACCAGCTTGTTCTTGGCGATCCACGGCATCATCGCGCGCAGCTTCGCACCCACCTCTTCGATCTGGTGGCTGTCGTTGTTGCGGCGGATGCCCTTGAAGCGCGCCAGGCCGGCACGGTATTCCTGCATCCATTCCGAGGTGAACTTGCCGGTTTGGATGTCCTTCAGCACGCGTTTCATCTCGGCCTTGGTCTCGGCGGTGATGATGCGCGGTCCAGAGACATATTCGCCCCACTCGGCGGTATTCGAGATCGAGTAGTTCATGTTGGCGATGCCGCCTTCATAGATCAGGTCGACGATCAGCTTCACCTCGTGCAGGCACTCGAAATAGGCCATTTCCGGAGCGTAGCCGGCTTCCACCAGCGTCTCGAAGCCGGCGCGGATCAGCTCGACAAGACCGCCGCACAGCACAACCTGCTCGCCGAACAGGTCGGTCTCGCATTCCTCGCGGAAATTGGTCTCGATGATGCCGGAGCGGCCGCCGCCGACGCCGCAGGCGTAGGAGAGCGCCAGGTCGAGCGCATTGCCGGAAGCATCATGGTTGACGGCGACCAGGCACGGCACGCCGCCGCCCTTCTGGTATTCGCCACGCACGGTGTGGCCCGGGCCCTTCGGCGCAATCATGACAACGTCCACGGTCGACTTCGGCTCGATCAGGCCGAAATGCACGTTGAGGCCGTGCGCGAAGGCAATCGCCGCGCCATCGCGGATGTTCGGCGCGATCTCGTTCTTGTAGATGTCGGCCTGCAGTTCGTCGGGCGTCGCCATCATCATCAGGTCGGCCCATTTGGCGGCGTCCGCGACGGTCAACACCTTGAGCCCGTCGGCCTCGACCTTCTTTGCGGTCGCCGAGCCGGCCTTAAGACCGATGGCGATGTCCTTGACACCGGACTCCTTGAGGTTGAGCGCATGCGCCCTGCCTTGGCTGCCATAGCCGATGATGGCGACCTTCTTGCCCTTGATGAGGTTGAGATCGGCGTCACGATCGTAATAGACACGCATTTTCGTCTTCCTTCCCGTTTTGAAGATCAGAGCATGATGCCGAAAAGTGTGAAGCGGTTTTCGGACGACATCATGCTCTATCTCTTTGATTTAGAGCCGGATTCGGATTTCAGGTCGACTTGACCTGAAATCATCCGGCTCTGGGGCCTTAGCGGCCGGTTGTTTGCTCCATGGAGAGCGAGAAACTGCTGCGTCGCGCGGGCGGCATCGCCGCCGATCGTCGCTTCAGTCAATTCCAGCCGGTCGCCGAGCAGCAGACGCATCTGCACATCGCGGGCGACCAGCCCGAAAAAGGTGCGGAATGCCGTTTCGGCATCCGCGAAATCCAGCAATCCGGCCTCTCGTCCCGCTTCCAGCACCGGCTTCAAGCGCCTGGCGAGCGCGAAACGTCCATTCTGCAGCACGATGGCGCCGAGGTCATCCTTGCCGGAACCGGCATGGCCGACGGCTACCCGGTTCAGCGCGATCGAGGTGTCGCTCGAAATCACCTTGAGCCAGTCCGAGGCAAAGCGTTCGAGGCTCGCCGTCAGCGAGGCGATATCGAGGCCCTTGCGGTCGACGGGCGCCACGCGCACCTTGGAGGCCTGCCACTGCACCGTCGCCGTCAACAGCCCGTCGCGGTCGCCGAACCATTTGTAGAGCGTTTCCTTGGAGCAGCTTGCCCGCCGCGCCACCGCGGTCATGGTCAGGCTATCGCCCTCCTCGACGAGCAGGCGAAGGGCAGCGTCGAGAACGGCCTGCTGCCGCTCCGTCAGCGTCTCGCTGCTGTCGATCTCGGCGCCTGCCTGCAACACGTTTCTTTCTCGCCTGATGAAAGGTCACGCCTGGTTGCGTACCGTACGTTACGGTTCGGCACTTCTATGGCGTATTGCACCGAGCCTTGCAAGCCCTATTTCTCTTTGGACGGCTTCGATGTCAGCCACCCTGCAGGGAAAAGAGATGCTCATCGGATTGCTTGCCTTGACCATATC
>NZ_RZOJ01000624.1:0-2320 GCF_003998845.1 Mesorhizobium sp. M4A.F.Ca.ET.022.05.2.1
CCTTCAGAAGGTTCATGGCGGGCGAGCCGATGAAGCCGGCGACGAAGAGATTGGCCGGCCGGTCGAACAGCTGCAGCGGCGCGCCGACCTGCTCGATGCGGCCGTCACGCATCACCACGATCTTGTCGGCCATGGTCATGGCCTCGATCTGGTCGTGCGTGACGTAAATGGTGGTGGTCTTCAGCCGCTGGTGCAGTTCCTTGATCTCGGTGCGCATCTGGACGCGCAGCTTGGCATCGAGGTTGGAGAGCGGCTCGTCGAACAGGAAGACCTGCGGGTTGCGCACGATGGCGCGGCCCATGGCGACGCGCTGGCGCTGGCCGCCCGAGAGCTGACGCGGATAGCGCTTGAGATAGGGCGCGAGATCGAGGATGTCGGCGGCGCGCTTGACCCGCTCGGCGACGATCGCCGGATCGGTCTTGCGCAGCTTCAGCGCGAAAGCCATGTTCTGCTCCACCGTCTTGTGCGGGTAGAGCGCGTAGTTCTGGAACACCATGGCGATGTCGCGCTTCGCCGGCGGCAGATTGTTGACGACGCGCTCGCCGATCGCGATCGTGCCGCCGGAAACGGTCTCCAGCCCGGCCACCATCCTCAACAGCGTGGACTTGCCGCAGCCGGAAGGACCGACCAGCACGACGAACTGGCCGTCGGCGATATCGACGCTGACATCGTGCAGGACCTTGACTGGTCCGAACGCCTTGGCCACATTGGTGATCGCGACTTGAGCCATCATCTCCCCTATCGTTTTCGGTGAAGCTAGCCATTGCCAACGGCAAGGGCAAGTCAGTATATTATAGATAAAAAGCCATTCCTGTTGACAAGGTAATCGATTACGCGAATAGTGGCGAGCGCAAAATCCGATGATCGGTGCTTTGCCGGAAATCGGATCTCCAAGCGACGCAGGGTGGGGTCCCACGTCCCCGTATGGTATAGGAGAAACGCAGACGTTTCGGCGTCCGGTAGGTTGGCACGTCAAATTCACGGCTTTTGTTCTGGGAGGAATGTAGATGAGAGTCGGTCTTTACGAAAAACTGGTCCGCGCGGGTGCCACCCGGCGTGACATTCTCAAGGGCGCGGCCAGCATGGCCGCGATTGCCGCGGCTTCAGGCGCCGGCCTCGGCGCACTGACCCGGCCGGCCGCCGCGGCCGACGATCTGCGCGCGCAGATCCTGCAGATTCCAGGTGTCGGCAAGGGTCAGCCGACGGACGCCGATTTCCAGAAGGTGGGCGAGCTCTGCCTCGAAGCGACCAAGGCCAATGTCAAGGAAGGCGAGTTCGCCGGCGTCGAGCTCACCTTCATGGGCCTCAACAACCAGAACCTGCACAACGTTCTGTTCCGCGGCTTCCTGAAGCCGTGGGAGGCCTATACGGGCGCCAAGATCAGCTGGATCGACCTGGCGCAGGCCGACTACAACGCCCGCCTGCAGCAGTCGATCGCCACCGGCACCGTCGACTTCGACATCATCGAGATGGGCGCGCCCTTCGAAGGCGATGTATGCGGCAAGGGCCTGACCTCCGAAATGCCGGACTGGGTCAAGAAGCAGATCGACTTCGACGACCTGGTCAACTACCTGAAGCCGCCGGTCGGCACCTGGAACGGCAAGCAGTACCGCGTCACCATCGACGGCGACGCGCACAACTTCAACTACCGCACCGACGTGTTCGCCGATGCCGATCTCGCCAAGGCCTGGAAAGAGAGCGGGGCGACGACCGAATGGGGCGTGCCGAAGACCTGGCAGGAAGTGCAAGCCGTCACCAAGTTCCTCAAGGGCAAGCAGTTCAAGGGCCAGGATGTGTATGGCTATCTCGACGCGCCCAAGCCCTGGGGCGGCTTCGGCTTCTACTTCCTCGGCAGCCGCGCCAGCGCCTATGCCAAGCATCCCGACGACAAGGCCTGGCTATTCGATGCCGACACGATGAAGCCGCGCATCAACAATCCGGCCTGGGTGCGGGCGATCCAGGACGTCATCGACGCCCTGCCCTCGGAGCCGCCAGACCAGATCAACGCCGATCCGAACACCACCGGCTTCCAGCAGTTCCTGGCCGGCACCGGGTCGATGATCCCGTGGTGGGGCGACATCGGCTCCAACGTCAAGACCAACGACTCGTCGGTCATCGGCGACGTCACCGGCTTCTCGATCCTGCCCGGCTCGGACGACGTCTACAATTCGAAGACCGGCCAATGGGACAAGCTCGCCAGCGGCCCGAACTACTCGCCCAACTGCGCCTATCTCGGCTGGGGCGTCTATGTCATGGCCCGCGTCGACAGTGATGCGAAGAAGCAGGAGGCGGCATGGTCGGGCGCGGCCCATCTCGGCGG
>NZ_RZOJ01000625.1:0-2298 GCF_003998845.1 Mesorhizobium sp. M4A.F.Ca.ET.022.05.2.1
GTCGAACAGGATGGCGCCGACCGGCGAAAACGTCGCCAGATCATATTTGTAGGGCGCGTAGTTGCCGTGCCATGCGACCACGTCGAGCGGCGAATGGCCGATCTCTGTGACATGGAAGGAGCCGCACCATTTGACGATCAGCCGGCACTGCGTCTCCTTCTCCTCGAACCAGGCGCAGGGCGACTTGAAGTCGCGCGGATTGGCGAGGCAATTGGCGCCGATCGGCCCGCGGTCGGGCATGGTCAGCTTGGCGCCGTAGTTCTCGCAGACATAGCCGCGCACCTCGGCATCGGCGAGCTCGACCTTGAAGACGAGGCCGCGCGGCAGCACGGCGATCTCGCCGGGCCTGAGCTCGATGACGCCCATCTCGGTGACGAAGCGCAAGGCGCCGACCTGCGGCACGACAAGCATCTCGGCGTCGGCGTTGAAGAAATGATCGTCGGTCATCGAGCGGTTGGCGACATAGACATGCGCCGCCATGCCGGACTGCCCGAGCACGTCGCCGGCGGTGGTGATGGTGCGCATGCCCTCGATGAAGTCGGTCGGCTCCTTCGGCATCGGCACCGGGTTCCAGCGATACTGGCCGAGCGCCAGTTCGTGGTCGCCGAGATTGGGTGCGGTCTTCCAGAGCGGATAGAGGGTGGACTTGAAGCGCCCGGTGTGGCGGACGCTCGGCCGGATCCGATAGAGCCAGGAGCGCTCGTTGGTGCCGCGCGGCGCGGTGAAAGGCGAGCCCGAAAGCTGCTCGGCATAGAGCCCGTAGGCCGGCCGCTGCGGCGAGTTTCGCCCCTGCGGCAGCGAGCCGGGCAGCGTCTCAGTCTCGAAATCGTTGCCGAAGCCCGGCATGTAGGAAAAGCCCATCCGATCCTCCCTGATCACCGTCTTAGCCTCGCATAGCGCGGCCTGCCGGCGATGTTGACCAAACTGGTTTCATTTGTAACCATCGAAAATGTAACTATCAACGGCTGACGCGACAGTGGTGCGCCTATGGAACCGGAAATCCTCGAGTTGGAAAACTTCCTGCCCTACCGGCTCTATCGGCTGGCCGACGCGGTCAGCCGCGAATTCTCGAAAATCTACCGGGATCGCCATGACCTGACCCGGCCGGAATGGCGCACGCTTTCGGGCCTCGGCCAGCACGGCACGATGACGGCGACGGCGCTCGGCGAGCAGTCGGCCATGCACAAGACCAAGGTCTCGCGCGCGGTGGCGGAGTTGGAGCGGCGGCGCTGGCTGACGCGCACGCCCGACGAGAAAGACCGCCGCGTCGAGCATCTGGCGCTGACCAAGGCGGGGCTTGCCGCCTATCGCGAGATGGTGCCGCTGGCGAAGGCGTTTGAGAGGGAGTTGCTGGGGAAACTCGGAGCGGAAGAGCGAGGAGCGATTGTGAAGGGCGTAGCGGAGCTCGAAACTTGTTTGGGACCAGACAAAGTTGGTGCTAATCACGTTGGGCTAAAGGGCTGAAATCAGGAGCATATGGATGGCTTGGCTTCCAAAGAGATTTCTCGCCGGAGGGCCGCCCGGATCCGGTAACTCCAACAACCTCTATCGAAAATCGGTCTACACCAAAGAGCTCGGCGAGCCCGATCAACTCTTTCCAAGCAAAGGGCCTGACGATGTTGAGGTTCTTGCGTTTCGTAGAGACTTCTCGCTCATTGATCCCGCCGGCAACGGCTTTGTACTCCTAACCAACGGTATGAGCGACCGGCGCATGGCTACCCCGTCAACGGCAGGCGAGAACATTGAGCGGCGAGCCGAACTGATGTGGTATGTTCGCGAGCCTGACTCAAACATCATCAGCAATCTCAAATGGCTGGCGGAGTATCCCTTTATCGACAATACATGGTTGGGCTTTGGTCACCGCATTGAAATGCCTTGGTCGCCCGTCTCGGGCACGGATTTCAGAATTTTCATGTTTTTGACCCCTGTCATTGCACCCGATAAACGCATTGCAGAAGCGCTGACCATTGACCACGATGACGTCACCATCCTTTGCGCCCATTTGATCTCCGCTGCCGAGTATGAATTCATCAAGACGGTCGGGTTGGACCCATTCTTGGACATGCTCGACGAGCGTCATTATCCCACCGTTTTAGACCCCAAACGGACGTCCTATGTCTAGCGGCAGGTGCCTGCGGCGCTTTGCTTTCGCTTTCGCCCCGGTAGCGCTCACCAGTCCATCACAACCTTACCCGAATTGCCGCTCCGCATCGCATCGAACCCGACCTGAAAATCGTCGATGCCGATGCGGTGGGTGATCAGGCCCGAGACGTCTAGCGGCCCCTGCACCAGGGCGAT
>NZ_RZOJ01000626.1:0-2289 GCF_003998845.1 Mesorhizobium sp. M4A.F.Ca.ET.022.05.2.1
AGGTAGACCTTGCCGGGCCGAAAGTTCGTGAGGGGCTCGCCACGCAGCCAGTTCTCCACTTTGATCGCAGGAGCCGGGGACCCCATACGCAGTTCCATCTTGGTGTCCAAAGTCATTCCACACCTTTCGTCTCTTTTGTCGCGGAATATTTTCCCGTCAAAATCGGACACGGTCTCGAGGGCATCGCTCCCTCTGGCTTGCTTCAGCGAAGCTCTCACCGTGTTGCCGCACATCAAGCTGCAACGGAGGTGCCAATTCCCTCAGCTCCGGTAAGCGGCGGGAAATGCTTTGAAATTCTCCACGAGGCTAAATGCGGCCGATTGTCGTGAACCCGACATGTCTTCTGCCGCTGTCGGGTTTCGCCCTATCTCTTGAGAGCTTGGACGGCTCGCCTGTGATTAGACTGGCCTCGGTCCTCGAGCAGTGGCAGTTTGGCGCCAGTTCGAAAGCGCGAACTCGCCGGCTTGGTCCTCGTGCCGCCACCGCCGCGTGTGGATTCTTGCCCCGGAGTCAAAATTCGCCTCGCGGTTGCCAACGGCGGCATGCGCTCAATGCGCGTGGCGTTGAGCCCCGACAGCACGTAATGGTACCAATTAGTGGATGCCCGTCGCTGCCTCCACTTCTCCAGCCAAGCGCTCGAACGACGCTACCTACCCACGTTCGAGCGCGACCGCGGAATCGCAGACTGCCGAACGTCAGCCGTTGCGAAAGGTGTAGCCGTACCCGTTGATCGCCGGCGCGCCGCCTAGATGTGCGTAGAGGACCCTCGATCCCTGTGGAAAGAAGCCCCTCTGGACGAGGTCGATCATCCCTTGCATCGATTTGCCCTCGTAAACGGGGTCCGTAATCATGCCCTCGAGCCGCGCGCACAAACGGATTGCCTCTTTGGTTTCCTCCGATGGAACGCCATAACCCGGGTACGCGTAGTCCATGAACAACACCACGTCTGCCTCGACAATTTCCGCTCCGAGGTGGACGAGCTTCGCTGTATTTTGGGCGATGCCGAGCACCTGCGCCTTGGTCTTGGCGGGCATGGCGGAGGCATCGATACCGATCACGTTGCGCTGTCGACCATCCTTGGCGAACCCGACGAGCATGCCGCCGTGGGTTGAACCAGTCACCGTACAGACGACGATATAGTCGAAGGCAAACCCAAGCTGCTCTTCCTGGGCACGCACCTCCTCAGCGAACCCCACATAGCCCAGGCCGCCGTATTTGTGGACAGAGGCGCCGGCAGGTATCGCATATGGCCTGCCGCCCCTTGCCTTGACTTCATAAAGTGCCTTTTCCCAGCTGCGGCGGATGCCGATGTCAAAGCCCTCGTCAACCAGGCGCACCTCTGCCCCCATGATGCGGCTCAAGAGGATATTGCCGACCCGGTCGTAGACAGCATCATCATGTGGGACCCAGCTCTCCTGGACCAGGAGGCATTTCATGCCGATCTTGGCGGCGACCGCAGCGACCATGCGCGTATGGTTGGACTGCACGCCACCGATTGTGACGAGCGTATCGGCATCTGACGCGATCGCGTCGGGCACAATGTATTCGAGCTTGCGCAGCTTGTTTCCGCCGAACGCGAGACCGGAGTTGCAGTCCTCGCGTTTGACGTAGATTTCCACCTTGTCGCCCAGATGCTTGCCGAGGCGGTCGAGCCTCTCGATCGGCGTGGGTCCAAAGGTGAGCGGATAACGTTCGAATTTTTCCAGCATGCTATCTCCAGCAAAAAAGTACCTGAACCGGCTACGCACCGGTCAGCCCAGGGGTATGGTCGCGTGTTAGCCGAACACAGATTCCCTATACGATCAGCTCAGTCATCAGAGGGTGACCAAAATTGGTGTGGGTCTGAGCACTGATCCTGTCATCCGCGCATCAAAGCAGCAGCACATGCTGGGCATTCGACCAAGCCGGGACACAGCTGAAAATTGCATTCCGCAGTTGATCAGAGTCAGACGACTGGTACCCGAGCTTTCCTGTAACCATCGGCATGCTGGCCCCTGTGGCGAGTTCCACGAGCGCGGCTAGAGGACTGCCAGATCAGAAAGAGCACGCGGCCGAAGGAGCCGGCCTGAAGCAGCAGCGAACAGGCCAGCGTCGTGACGACTGCCACACGGAGCGAATCCAAAGCGAAGTAAACCATCGACGCATTGCTGCACAGGACCAGCCCCACGAGCCGACAAAAAGATGAAGTGCACGCCGCTCCCCTGGTTTTCGCCAGATCATGTTGCGAGCTCGTCGGCCGCAACATGCGTCTGGCAGTTCTTGGGGCAGACGCGGCCGCAGGCTCCGCAG
>NZ_RZOJ01000627.1:0-2277 GCF_003998845.1 Mesorhizobium sp. M4A.F.Ca.ET.022.05.2.1
AGACAGCGAGGGCCACCGCCAGCCCGAGAGCGGAGAGAAGGGACTTCTTCATGATATCGTTTCCTTTTGCGCGGGCCGCATTCCGAGGGCACCGGACCAAATCGGTGGCTCGAGCGCCGCGATCGGGACTATCCTCCTGGATTCTTTCGGCAATTTTTCCCGACTGTAGAATTTTGTTTCTGGATTGTGTCTGAGTGACATCCGCGCCGTTTCGGCTGGGCGTTTGCCCCGGTTGCAGAGATGATCGCCCACATCGGCGGCACAACGCCGTTGTTGCCAACCACGACGCGGCCGGATGTCAGCATGCCGTCGCCGGCGCGCTGCGCAGTGGCGAAGACGACAGCGCCGGGCCTGAGGTCGTCCGGCGTTGCCGGCGCGAATGCCACGACAGGCTGGCCCGATCCTTCCTGAAATGGCTGGCGCACCTGTCTGGCTTGCCAGCGACATCCGCGGAACGAACGGAGGCTCAACTCGATGTTCGGTTCTTCAAAAGAACTTGATTGGACCTCGCGAAAGACGGGACCGCGCATTTGGCCGGTTTCCGCTTCGTTAAGTCGTTCCGGCGTCGCTTCACGATGGTGTGACGCCCGCTTTGGCGCTTGGCAAATCGCCGCCGAGCGGTCATTGTCTCGCTCGTCTCAGGCAACCCATGATTTGATCAGTGTGTTTCAAACCCAAGGAGTTGCCAATGCCTGCCACTGCAAGACGAGAAGTTCTGACTGATTTGATTGCAACGCCCGGCCATAGCGCCCTCAAAACCGCCCGCGAAACCAGGGGATACAGCCTCGAAGAGCTGTCCCTGACCTGCGGCCTGTCCATTCAAGAGATCGCCGAAATCGAAAGTGGCAGGGATACTGATTCTTCGAAGCTGCGACGAATCGCTGTGGCGCTCCAGCTCCCCGAAGATGCCGTCATTGGCGCGGCGGCGATGGCGCCACCGGAAAGCCGGATCGCCTGAGAGCTGTTCGATAAGCCGGCCGCGGCAATGTTTCCGAAAAACCGGATTCCGCTTTCAGGATTGGGGTCCTGTGGTGGAATTCGGTTGACCCGCACGGGGTTATCACGATAGATCGCGGCCGGTCCGGAGTGTAGCGCAGCCCGGTAGCGCACTTGACTGGGGGTCAAGGGGTCGTCGGTTCGAATCCGGCCACTCCGACCATTCAAACCAGAGACTTGCCCCCAAAAGTCTCTTCTCCTGAAATCAGCGATTTCTGTAGCCGCCTCGGTCGGGCAACAAGCGGATCGTCATGCGGGCGCCAGCCGCAATTCCTTCTGATGCCGGTATTCGAGCGCGATCGCGCCCCAGATCAGGCCGAGCAGCAGGTAGACATGGCGCCAGTGGTCGATGTCGATGAAGGTGCCGAGGCCGATATTACCGACGAAGGCGACATAGGCGCACAAGAGATAGGGCTGCCAGGGCCGGTCGCGCAGAAGGATGCGGAAGCCGGCCACGATCGTCCACACTGTCAGCGTCAGGAAACAGATGAAGCCAAGCCAGCCGTAGTCCATCAGCATCTTCAGCCAGATGTCGTGCGTGTCCTCGCCAAAGATGGTGCCGAACACCAGCGGGCCGATGCCGAACGGATGCTCCAGCGCCATCTGGAAGCCGATCGTGTAGCGGGCGAACCGGCCAAGGCGCGCGGTGTCGTAGCTCTGCTCGAGATGGGCGCGGCTGGAGAACATCTCGCCCACGCCCGGCAGTTGCAGGATCACGACCATGGCGATGACAAGCAGCGCGATGGCGGCGATCGTCATGATCACCACGCGCAGCCGGAACTTGCCGCTGTTGCTCTGCAGGAAGAGTGCGCCGGTCAGCAACACCGCCGAAACCGCGAACATGCCCCAGGCGCCGCGCGAGAAGGAAAAGAAGATGCCGGCGGTGATGATCAGGAGCGGCGCCGCGACCAGCGGCATACGCGCGACGGGACCGGTCAGGAGCAGATAGAGCAGGTAGACGCCGGGCAGCACCAGGAACGGTCCGAACACGTTCGGATCCTGGAAGGCGCCGGCGGCGCGGTCGTATTTGGTGAACACCTCCGCTCCCGGGAAGGCGTGGAAATAGCCGGCGATGCCGAGCAGCGCGGTCAGCACCGCCGATACCACATAGGCGATGAAGATCAGCCGGTAGAGGCTGGGCTGCACCGACGCGACCGCGGCAAAGAAGATCGCGGTGAAGGCGAGGAACATCGAGACGGCGAGGTAGAGCGGCGTGTTGGCGAGATTCGCCATCTGCGTCATCGAGATCATGCCGCCAATATTCATCACTATCAGCAGCAC
>NZ_RZOJ01000628.1:0-2251 GCF_003998845.1 Mesorhizobium sp. M4A.F.Ca.ET.022.05.2.1
TCCTTCCCTATGCCAAGATCGTCGCCGAGCAGTTCGGCGAAACCTTCACCAAGTTCAAGACCCCGGTGGTCGAGTCCGGCGGCAGCGGCGCCGGCATCAAGGAATTCTGCAAGGGCGTCGGCGAAGACACCATCGACATCGCCAACTCCTCGCGTCCGATCAAGAAGGACGAGATCAAGTCCTGCGCCGACGCCGGCGTGAAGGACATCCAGGAAGTCCGCATCGGCTATGACGGCATCGTCTTCGCCACCGACGTCAAGGGCCCGGACTGGGCGCTGGCTCCCGCCGACATCTACAAGGCGCTCGCCGCCAAGCTCGTCGTCGACGGCAAGCTGGTCGACAATCCGAACACCAAGTGGAACCAGGTCAACCCGAAGCTCCCCGACTGGGACATCGCCGCCTACATCCCGGGTGAAAAGCACGGCACCCGCGAGGTGTTCGAGACCAAGCTTCTCGACGCCGGCTGCGACAAGGCCGCCATCAAGGCCACCGGCATCAGCGACGACAAAGAAGTCGGCAAGACCTGCATCGCCATCCGCAAGGACGGCAAGGCTGTCGACATCGACGGCGACTACACCGAGACGCTCGCCCGCATCGACTCCAACAAGACCGGCGTCGGCGTGTTCGGCCTCGCCTTCTACGAAAACAATGCCGACAAGCTGAAGGTCGCCACCGTGGAAGGCGTCACGCCTTCGACCGAGACCATCGCCAGCGGCAAGTATCCGGTTTCGCGGCCGCTGTTCTTCTACGTCAAGAAGGCGCATCTCGGCGTCGTTCCGGGCCTGAAGGAATATGTCGAGTTCTTCCTCGACGACCAGATGATCGGCCCGGAAAGCCCGCTCGCCGAGTACGGCCTGGTTTCGGCTCCCGACGCCGAGCGTCAGGCGCAGCGCGACGCGTTCGCCGCCGGAAAGACCATGTAATCAAGCTTGCGGACCGGGGCGCGGGTTTGCCCGCGCCCCGATCTCTTCGCCTGCCGCAGCGGCGGTGGCGACCGGAGCATGATCCCGAACCGAAGCACCGCGTCAGCGAAAAGTGGGGACCGGTTTTTGCTTCGCTGACCTCTGGTTCGGATAAGATCATGCTCAAACAAGGGATTTCCCCTGGGGTGGGTTCATGTCGTCCATGCTCGTACTTGCCATTGTAGTCGCCGTCGGCCTGGTCGCATTCTTCATCGGTCGCCAACGCGCCGTCGCGCAGGACAATGGATCGGTGAAGCCGCATTCGCGCGCTCACTATCACGGCTGGTGGGCCTTCCTGCTCGCTGTCCTGCCGGCCCTCCTGCTGCTTGCCGTGTGGAACATCGGTTCCTCCATCTACCTCGACCGCCACATCCATGCCGCTTTGCCCGAGCGCACCGCCGACAGCGCGGTCGCCAGCGAGGCGCTCGACGTCAGCCTGGTGAAGAGCCTCGCCAAGGGCCTGCGCCAGCTCGATGCCAACATCCAGCTTCCCGCCAGCTTCGCCGAATTGCAGCCGCTGCTCGCCGCCAAGGGCGTGGCGCTGGCGACGGACACCCAGGATTACATGATCCCGATTGCCGTCGAGGCGAACGCTGTGCAGGGCCGGCTCGGCATGATCGGAGCTGTCGTCACCCTTGCCCTGTCGATCGCCGGCGCCTTCTATGCGCTAAGACAAGTCGCGCCACGGGCGCGCGCCAGGAACAATGTCGAGCAGCTGATGCTGTGGGGGCTGCTGGCGGCCTCGACCATCGCCATCCTGACCACCGTCGGCATCGTGCTTTCGATGCTGTTCCAGACCATCCAGTTCTTTGAGAGCGTCTCGCCGGCGAGCTTCTTCTTCGGCACCGTCTGGGATCCGCGCTTCGCCGCGGCCGGCTCGGGCGGCAGCCAGGGCCAGTTCGGCCTGATCCCGCTTCTGGCCGGCACGCTCTACATCGCCTTCGTCGCGCTGCTGGTGGCAGTGCCGGTCGGCCTGATGTCGGCTGTCTACATGGCCGAATACGCCTCGCCCAAGGTGCGGTCGGTGGTCAAGCCGGCGCTTGAGTTGCTGGCTGGCATCCCGACCATCGTCTACGGCATCTTCGCCGTCGTCACGCTGGGGCCGTTCCTGCGCGATCTCTCCGCGGCGCTGACCGGCGGCTCGCCCTTCATCCAGGGCCAGAGCATCTTCACCGCCGGCCTGGTCATGGGCGTCATGCTGATCCCGGTCGTCTCCTCGCTTTCCGACGACATCATCACCGCGGTGCCGCGCGCCATGCGCGACGGCTCGCTCGGCCTCGGCGCGACGC
>NZ_RZOJ01000629.1:0-2244 GCF_003998845.1 Mesorhizobium sp. M4A.F.Ca.ET.022.05.2.1
GATCTATCTCGGCATCATCCCGCCGACCTCGATCGGTTCCGAGTTCGTCGGCGGCAGCCTCGGCGTTGACGGCCAGCCGGTGGTGGTGTCCGATCAGTTGACGCGCAACATCGGCGTCGGGCTCGGCCTGCTGTTCATCGCCGCCGGCTTCTGGGCCGCGCATCGATGGGTGGCAACCGCCCGCATCCGGTCGGCGTCCTGGGCGGCCTGGGGCGTGATCGCGCCGTTGGTCGTGCTCACGGCGCTATGGTTCACATTCGGTAATCTCGACCGCGACTTCCTCTACGCTGCGGTCGCGGTCCTTCTGGTCGTGGCCTTCGCCGCCGGCGGTGAATGGATCGCGCGCGCCGAGGAGCCGCCGCTCAAGGGAGACGTCGCCGTCTCCTTCGCGCTCGGCGGCGCGGCGATCGCCGCCCTGTTGATGCTGCACATGGCCTTCGGCTCCGGCTGGACCACCGTGCTTGTCGGCGCCGCGGCCGTCGTACCGGCGCTGGCGACCCGCTGGCGGTCCTATCCGGTGCTCGGCTGGATTTCGGTTGGCGCCGTCGTCGCCACGCTTGGCCGCGTCGCCTACGACCCGACCATCGTCGGCGCTGCATCGCTGTCGACGACGCCTGTCTTCAACTGGCTGCTGCCGGGCTACGGCGTGCCGGCGCTGGCCTTCGGCTTCGCCGCCTGGCAGCTCGCCCGCACCACAAACGGCCGGCCGCGCCTGGCGATGGAAGCGGGGGCAACGCTCTTCGCGCTGCTCACGCTCGCCATATTGGTGCGCCACGCCATGCATGGCGGTGTGCTGGACACCGGCACGGTCACGCTCGCCGAACAGGCGATCTACACGCTGATCGCCATTGGCGCCGGCGCCATCCTGGTCGCCATCGACAGGCGCTCGCCAAGCTCGGTGCTGCGCTACGGCTCGATGGCCGTCGGCGTGCTCTCCGTCGCCTTCGTCGCCGTCCGGCATTTCGTGGTGCTGAACCCGCTGTTCACCGACGAATCGACAGGGACGGTCCCGGTGTTCAACCTCCTGTTCCTCGCCTATCTCCTGCCGGCGGTCGCCACCGGCGCGCTGGCGCTCTACGTCCGCGACAAGCGCCCCCGCTGGTATGCGCAGATGCTGGCGCTGGTCGCCTCGCTGCTCGCCTTCGCCTACGCGACACTGTCGGTCAGGCGGCTGTTCAAGGGCGAGTTCATCGGGTTGTGGAGCGGGCTCGGCCAGGTGGAGACCTACACCTATTCGGCGCTCTGGCTGGCCATCGGTGTCGCGCTGCTGACCGCCGGAGTGTGGCTGAAGTCGCAGGTGCTGCGCGTCGCCTCGGCAGCGCTGATCGCGATCGCCGTGCTGAAGGTCTTCCTGTTCGACATGTCGGAGCTGGAAGGCGTGCTCAGGGCGCTGTCCTTTATCGGCCTCGGCGCCGTGCTGATCGGCATCGGCCTCTTCTACCAGCGGCTGCTGACGCGCGCGGCGAATGAGAAGGCGGAACAAGCAGAAACGATCGGCTAGCCGGGAATAAATCCGCACCCACCAGCGTTCATTCCATTGCTTGGGTGACCGGAGCGGTGGACCGCTTCGCGCTGGCTGCTTGCGCCGCGCCGGAAAGGCGCGTTCAATCTGGATGGGAAACGACCTCGAAAACCAGCGGTCATGGACGAAAAGAAGGCAGCGATCCTCGGCGAAATTCCGCGTTTGCGCCGCTACGCGCGCTCGCTGCTGCGCGACCGCGATTCCGCCGACGACCTCGTCCAGGACTGCCTCGAGCGGGCGCTGGTGAGGCTTGACAACTGGCAGACGGGAGAAAGCCCCAGGAGGTGGCTGTTTACGATCATGCATCATCTGTTCATCGACCAGATGCGCAAGGTGAACCGGCGCGGCGAGGCGGCGATGCTGCCGCTAGAGGCCGGTGAGGCGCAGGCCGCTCCCGCCGATCAGGTTGGGAGCATCGCCTCGCGCGAGATCATGGATGCCTTGCAGGCGATCAGCCCCGATCGCCGCGCAGCCCTGGTCATGGTGGCGATCGAAGGGTTTTCCTATGCCGAGGCGGCCAATATCCTCGGCGTGCCTGCCGGCACGCTGATGTCGCGCATCGCGCGCGGGCGCGAGGAACTGCGTGGCCTGCTGGATGACACGGCGCGCCGCCGCTCGATAAGGATCGTCGAGAAATGACCCGGCGCGATTTCTCCGAACGCGACATCCACATGGCCCTTGACGGCGAGCTGCCGGGCGAGGAGCGCATGGCCTATGAGGCC
>NZ_RZOJ01000062.1:0-22234 GCF_003998845.1 Mesorhizobium sp. M4A.F.Ca.ET.022.05.2.1
GGTGAATGCGTCGCCGGTGCGCGATCTCTTCACCAAACATATCGGCAAACAGCTGACGTCGGATCAGATCCGCGACGCCTTCGACGGCGCCTTCGGTGCCGGCGCCGGCGACCGGGTTCGTGTGTCCTGCCTGGTCGATCCATCGAGCGGCAGGCGCATGATCGGCGAGCTGACGCTCGGCCTCTCCGGCCCGATCGGCCCGGACAGCACGCTGGGCAGCCTGATGCTGGCGTCCGCGCCGACCACCAAGGCGGGTTGCCCGAAAGGTACGGTCGATCCGAGCGGCTTCCAATAAGCCTGGTGAGGGCCTTCGCCGCTCTGCCGCCGGCGCCTTATGCCGATCTCGTCCGGATGCCGGGATCTTGGGCCTCGTCGTCGCCCAGTTCGCCGATGACGCGGTCGCGCCCCGCCAATTTGGCCTTGTAGAGACGTTCGTCGGCCAGCGCGAAGATATCGGCCAGGCAGTTGCTGGCCTCGCCAAGGGTGCAAACGCCGACGCTGACGGTCAGTTCGAACCTGCTGGTGCTGGCGGAAGCCTTGACCGCATGCCTGATGCTTTCGCCGAGCAGCCTTGCGACGGCGTGCGGCTGCTCGGTCAGGATGGCGAATTCCTCGCCGCCTATCCGGAATACCTTTTGCTCGGCGCCGGCGACCTCGGTCAGCACCGCGGCGATCGACTTCAGCACCTTGTCACCCTCGGCATGGCCGAAGCGATCGTTGATCAATTTGAAATGGTCGACGTCGACGATCAGCAGGCTGAGCGGCCTGGCGGTCCGCTGGCTGGCGGCGACCGCGGCCTGGCCGTCAGTTTCGAAGCTGCCGCGATGCAGCAGGCCGGTCAGGCCGTCGCGTCCGACATGCTTGACCAGCGCTTCGTAACGCTCGCGATAGGTCAGCGTGTCGAAAATGTCCGAAATCCCGCGCGGCACGGCGATCTGCCGGGCCTCGAGCCAGCGCAGATAGGCAACCAGCATCAGGCTGTAGGCAAGGGCGGCGCTCATCTTGGCGTACCAGCCGCCGAAGAAGACGGCGATCGGCGCGCCGGTGACGAAATGCAGCGCGGTGAAGAAGCCCGCCTGGTCGAAGCTGAGCACGCAGGCGACGGAGACGAGGATACGGACAAACAACTGATCGCGAAGGTAGCCACCGAGCTTTTCATAGAGCAGGATGATCAGGATGGCGTCGACGAAGAGCAACGACGTGCCCCACACCATCAGCCAGCCCATCTGATCGATGAAGCCGATATCGGGGGCCTTGCCGTCCGGAAGCGGCGAGATCGCGTGCAGGCGCAGGATCAGCACCAAGCCGATCATCAGGGCATTGCCGAGCAGCAGGCCATAGATCGGCTGCCGCACCGTCGCCGCGTCTTCCTTGATGTAGAGCAGGAGCAGCATCACCAGCTTGCCCGAGAACAGCACCGCCGAACCCGGCGACACCATGCCGAAGGGCAGGGCGACGTAAAAGACACTGGCCAGATAGGTCTCGAGAAAGTGCATGACGCCGAGCGCGCAGACGAAGACGCCGAGGCCGATGCGCGCCCTGAAACGGAACAGCGTGACCATGACGCCGAAATAGAGAACCGCTTCGGCAAGGAGCAGGAAACTGTTCAGCAACGCAGTCGATCCGTCCTCTTCGCTGCAACCGCCATCGACCAGCGATTGCCATCACCTCCGTTTTGCCGGGAAATGATTAATCGGTGCTTTCGGATGAACGGATAGCGTGCCGAAAAAGGGCAACGGCAACCGGATGCTTGCAGGTTGATGAGCGTTTGGTGTTCGGGCCGCGGCACCGAAAGCGATTGCCGTTCGGCCCGGCATCGCCTACATAGCGCGCAACCTCCATCCAGTTGACACTTCAGTTCCAGGGAAAGCGCGCGTGGCTCGCCAGTTCATCTATCACATGTCCGGCCTGTCGAAGGCCTACGGCACCAAGAAGGTGCTCGATAACGTTCATCTGTCCTTCTATCCGGACGCCAAGATCGGCATCCTCGGCCCCAACGGCTCGGGCAAGTCGACCATCCTGCGTATCATGGCCGGGCTCGACAAGGAGTTTCAGGGCGAAGCGTGGCTGGCCGAGGGCGCGACCGTGGGCTACCTGGCGCAGGAGCCGCACCTCGACAACAGCAAGACCGTGCGTGAAAACGTCATGGACGGCGTCGCCAGGAAGACCGCCATCATCGAGCGCTACAACGAGCTGATGATGAACTATTCCGACGAGACGGCGGACGAGTCCGCCAAGCTCCAGGACGAGATGGACAGGCTGAACCTGTGGGACCTCGAGCAGCAGGTCGAGATGGCGATGGACGCGCTGCAGTGCCCGCCGGCCGATTCCGAGGTGACCAACCTGTCGGGCGGCGAGCGCCGCCGCGTGGCGCTGTGCCGGCTGCTGCTGGAGCAGCCCGACCTGCTGCTGCTCGACGAGCCGACCAACCACCTCGACGCCGAGACCACGCAATGGCTGGAAAAGCACCTGCGCGACTATCCGGGCTCGGTGCTGATCATCACCCACGACCGCTACTTCCTCGACAACGTCACCGGCTGGATCCTCGAGCTCGACCGCGGCCGCGGCATTCCTTACGAGGGCAACTACACCAAATATCTCGACGCCAAGGCCAAGCGCCTGATCCAGGAAGGCCGCGAGGACGACTCGCGCCAGAAGGCGATCTGGCGCGAGCGCGAGTGGATCCAGTCCTCGCCGAAGGCGCGCCAGACCAAGTCCAAGGCGCGTATCAAGGCCTATGAGGAACTGGTCGAGCAGTCGCAGAACCGCAAGCCGACCGACACCCAGATCGTCATCCCGGCGAGCGAGCGGCTCGGCAATGTCGTCATCGAAGTCGAGGGCCTCAACAAGGGCTTTGGCGACGAACTGCTGATCGAGGATCTGTCGTTCAAGCTGCCGCCGGGCGGCATCGTCGGCGTCATCGGCCCGAACGGCGCCGGCAAGACGACGCTGTTCAAGACGTTCACGGGCCAGGAGAAGCCGGATACGGGCTCGGTCCGCATCGGCGAAACGGTCAAGCTCGGCTATGTCGATCAGAGCCGCGACGCGCTCGACCCGAACAAGACGGTGTGGGAAGAGATCTCCGGCGGCGCCGAGGTGATCAAGCTCGGCAAGCACGAGGTCAACAGCCGCGCCTACTGCTCGTCCTTCAACTTCCGTGGCGGCGACCAGCAGCAGAAGGTCGGCAACCTTTCCGGTGGTCAGCGCAATCGCGTGCATCTTGCCAAGATGCTGAAGGGCGGCGGCAACGTGCTTTTGCTCGACGAACCGACCAACGATCTCGACACCGAGACGCTGAGCGCGCTGGAAGACGCGCTGGAGGCCTATGCGGGCTGCGCCGTCATCATCAGCCACGATCGCATGTTCCTCGACCGCATGGCGACCCACATGCTCGCCTTCGAGGGCGACGCGCATGTCGAATGGTTCGAGGGCAACTTCGAGGAATATGAGAAGGACAAGCTGCGCCGCCTGGGCGCGGAAGCGGCGACCCCGCACCGCATGACGCACAAGCGGCTGACACGGTAGGAGCAGTCCAGAGCATGATGCCGAAAAGTGTGACGCGGTTTTCGGACGACATCATGCTCTATCTCTTTGATTTAGAGGCGGATTCAGATTTCAAGTCGAACAGACCTGAAATCATCCGGCTCTAGGGGCGGCGAACAAAGCGAGGTTCCGAAATGGCTGACTGGTCCGCCGCCCAATATCTGAAGTTCGAGGACGAGCGCACGCGGCCCGCGCGCGACCTGGTTGCGCAAGTGCCAGTCGATTTCCCGCGCCGCGTCGTCGACATCGGCTGCGGGCCGGGCAATTCGACCGAGCTTCTGGTCGAACGCTGGCCGGACGCCGAGGTCAGCGGCTTCGACACGTCGCCCGACATGATCGAGAAGGCGAGGGCGCGGCTGCCGAACGTGAGCTTCGGGCTCGCCGACGCTTCCGCCTGGCAGCCGGAGAAGCCGGTCGACGTCATCTTCGCCAATGCGGTGTTCCAATGGCTGCCGGAACATCCCGCCGTGTTCCAGCGGCTGATGGGGTTTTTGAGTCCGCACGGCACGCTGGCCGTGCAGATGCCCGACAATCTCGACGAGCCCTCGCACCGGGCAATGCGCGAGACGGCGGCCGAGATGCCGTTCGCCGAAAAGCTGAAAGGTGCCGCGCGCGAGCCGCTGCCGCCGGTGTCGTTCTACTACGATCTGTTGTCGCCCTACTGCGACCGGCTCGATATCTGGCACACCATCTACAATCACCCGCTCGCCGATGCCGAGGCGATCGTCGAATGGGTGAAGTCGACGGGGCTGAAGCCGTTTCTCGATCCGCTCGACGCGGAGGAGCGCAAGCTGTTCCTCGACCGCTACACGGCAAGGATCGCGAAAGCCTATCCGAAGACGGCGAACGGCAAGGTGCTGCTGCGCTTTCCCCGCATCTTCATCGCCGCGCGCCGTCCCGGTTAGGAAGCGTTAGCCACACCGCGCCGCGCTCATCACGAGTGCTTGACCGGAATTCGTCGCCATGCGCAGTCTTCAGCCTGGATCGTGACCGGTGGTCCAGGTGGCGGGGGGTAGACTATGGCGCTGGGGAAGATTGCCCTGGGCGGTTGCGTGGGCGTCGCCGCGCTGCTTGCCTTCTCGATGTCGGCAGAGGCCAAGCGGGCGCGCTGCTACACCACGGATGACGGCTATTTCTCCTGCAATTACAGGGCGATCGGCAGCGACGGCAGCTTCCGCATCTCGGCGCCCGGCTATCCGACCTATGTGCTTGAAATCGACGGCCCGGGCTTTGCCTATGGCTATATCAATTTCGGCCGCCGCAATGTGTCGCTGCCTGGGCAGTTCGTGCGGAGCCGCGACGACGGCGCCTGCTGGAACAATCCGCAGACCAACACCAAGCTCTGCGCCTGGTAATTCAAAGCATTCGATTTAAGCTGGCATAAACCGGCCAAATGCGACAAGTGTTGCGCCGGGAGCCCTGGCGCTCACATCAAGCCGCAACGCCCGCGCAGGGGACGGACTGGAAATGCATCGCGTCATCATCAGCGGCATCGGCGCTGAAATCCCTGAACCTGTCATCACCAATGAGGAGCTGGTCGCCAGCTTCAACGCCTGGGTCGACACGGAGAATGCGCGCCGCGAGGTAACCGGCGACGCGCTGCTGCAGAAGTCGGACAGCGACTTCATCGTCCATGCCTCGGGCGTCCGGACCCGTCATGTGGTCGAGCGCGAAGGCATTCTCGACCCGACCCGCATGGCGCCGCGCATTCCGGCGCGGCCGGACGATGCGCTGTCGCTGCAGGCCGAGTTCGGCATCGCCTCGGCGAGGAAGGCGTTGGATCATGCCGGCCTGCAACCATCCGACATCGACCTTGTCATCTGCTCGGCCTCGCACCAGCAGCGGCCCTATCCGGCGATCGCCATCGAGATGCAGCAGGCGCTGGGCACGAAGGGCGCCGGCTTCGACATGGGGCTCGGCTGCTCTTCCGCCGCGGCCGCGCTGCACATAGCGGCAAACCTCGTGCGGGCCGGCGCGCACAAGCGGGTGCTGGTCTCGACGCCGGAGATCATCACCGGCCATCTCAACTTCCGCGACCGGCAGACGCATTTCATCTTCGGCGATGCCTCGGTCGCCATGGTCGTCGAGGGGCTGGAGCAGGGCGAGAAGCGGCCGGGACGCTTCGAGGTGCTGGACACCCGCACCTGGACGCAGATGTCGAACAACATTCGCACCAATCTCGGCTACCACACCCGCACTGCCCAGGACGATCCCTACAGGATCGATCTCGAGGGCAATCTGATCAAGCAGGTCGGCAACAAGGTGTTCAAGGAGGTCACCGTCGCCGGCCACAAATTCATCGTCGAGTTCCTGGCCGAGCACGGGCTGACGCCGCAGGGCATCCGGCGGTTCTGGCTGCACCAGGCCAATGCGCGCATGAACGCGATGATCCTCAAGCTCGCTTTCGGCCATGAGGTCGACCATGACCGCGCGCCGATGGTGCTGGAACGGCTGGGCAACACCGCCGGCGCCGGCGCCATCGTCGCGCTGTCGGAAAACCACGCCGACATGACGGCCGGCGATTTCGGCCTGATCTGCGCCTTCGGCGCCGGCTATTCGATCGGCGGCGCCTTGCTCAAGATGCTCTGAGGTGAGGCCGGCCTGCAAACGGCGGCTTCAAACACACTTTGGCGCCTAGTTTGGTGCAAACGGCACCAGCATAGGCACGCGCCTGGCATAGTCGTCATAGGCCGTACCGAGTTCGCCGCGCAGGAAGCTCTCCTCCAGCCTGGCCTTCACGACGATGCCCACGATGAGGAAGGCGGCGCCGGCCACGCCCCAGACCGTGCCCTTCGCCGCCATGGTGGCGAGTATCGCCACAAGCAGGCCGGTGTAGATCGGATGCCGGACCATCCCATAGGGGCCGGTGTCGATGACGCGGTGGTCGGCCTTGGCGGTGACGGTGCCCGACCATAGCCGGCCGAGATGCAGCCTCGCCCACCAGGAGAAGGCGAGGCCGACCGCGATCAGGGCGACGCATACCCAAGCTTCGGTGAGGGTCGGCATCCAGAGCCGAAGCCGGCCGACATAACCATGCGCCGGCACGAACAGCAGGATCGCGCCGATCGTCCACAGGGCGCGGTAGCGCGCTTCCTCCCGAAAGCCGGCGCGTTTTGCCGCCGGGTCGGCCCAGAAGGCGGCCGCCAGCCATGACACGACCCAGAACAGCCAGAGCGCCGCGATAGCGGGTGCGGGATGCATGGAAGCCTCCTCCGTGACATCACTATCGGATCGTCATGGCGCGGCGGCAATGCGGCGCAAGACGAAAATCGGGGTAAGAAGATCGTGATCGGCGTCGATGGGCATCAAGGCGCTCGACTGGACCATCAGTGCTTTCGACTGGACCCCGTCCGGCGACATCGGCTAAGTCAGGGCATGCAAGAGACGGCAAGCACAATGGATCTGTTCCCCGCGGCGGAGACCCCTGCCGAGATCGTCACGGCGCGCAAACTCGCGGCGAAGGTTTCGGCACTTTACGTCGCGCCGTTCGATCATTTCGAGACGCGGGCGGTTGAGGAACTGCGGCTCGGCTTCGACGGCATAGATGGCGATTTCCATGCCGGCGCCACGCGCCGCTCCGGCGGCCGCGAGCCCTGGTATCCGCGCGGCACCGAGATGCGCAACGAGCGGCAATTGTCGATCGTGGCGGCGGACGAACTGGCCATCGTCGCGGAGCGAATGGGCCTGGCGGAAATCAAGCCGGAATGGATCGGCGCCAATCTTCTCCTCGAAGGGCTGCCGCATCTCTCCATGCTGCCGTCCGGCACGCTGCTGTTCTTCAAGGGCGGCGTCACGATCAAGGTCGACGCCCAGAACGGGCCATGTCGCATCGCCGGACGCTCGGTCGCCGAGAACGCCGGCATGGCCGACCACGAGGCCGGCGCGCTCCTGTTTCCGAAGGCGGCGAAGCGGCTGCGCGGCCTCGTCGCCTGGGTCGAGAAGCCGGGCACGATCAGGACCGGCGAGGAGATCTCGGTGCGGGTGCCGGAGCAGTGGATTTATCGAGCCTAGCTCGGCAACGGGGGGCTGCGCCGCAAGGCGACGCAGCCTGTTCTAAGGCGTGCTAAGCCGCCTTGCGGTTCTTGTTTTCGCCTTGCGCCATAATGGAAACGTGATCCCACTTTTCCCAGGTGGCGATGCGGTTGGCGTATTCGTGCTTGATCATCGGCAAGCCGCCGTCGCCGAAGAATACCCTGAGCGGCGGCTCGGTCGCGTCGACGATGGCTAGCATCGCTGATCCGGTGGCCTCTGGATCGCCGGCGACGGCGCGGCTGCGGCGCTCGGCCATGGCCGTGCGGGCCGGCTCGTAGGCAGCGAGCGGCTTCGACACCTTGGCTGACGGTCCTGCCCAGTCGGTTGAGAAACCACCCGGCTCGACAAGCGTGACGTGGATGCCGAACTCCGCGACCTCCAGGCTGAGCGTCTGGCTGAAGGCCTCCAGCGCCCATTTCGAGGCATGATAGAGGCCGAGCGAGGCAAAGGCGTTGACGCCGCCGATCGACGAAATCTGGATGATGTGTCCGGACCGCTGCGCCCGCATGATCGGCAAGGCGGCCTGCGTTACCCAAAGGGCGCCGAACACGTTGGTCTCGATCTGGTCGCGGGCTTCCTGTTCGCTGACTTCCTCGATGGCCCCGAAATGGCCATAGCCGGCATTGTTGATGACGACGTCGAGCCGGCCGAAGCGTTCATGCGCCCCGGCGACCGCGGCGTCGACGGCTTTCTTTTCGGTGACGTCGAGTTGAATGGCGGCGACATTGTCGCCATATCTCGCGACGAGATCGGCGAGCGTGCCGGCGTCGCGGGCAGTCGCGGCGACACGGTCGCCTCGGGCGAGTGCCGCCTCGGCCCAGACGCGGCCAAAACCCTTCGACGATCCGGTGATGAACCAAACCTTGCTTGTCATGATCTGAGATCCTTGCCCGTGCGGGCCACGATTTGGGGGTAAACGGAGGCTTCTCCGCTTCTTGCCATATACGGCGCACTCGCCGATTTTCCAGAGGCGAGGCAGACTCTTTTTGGAAATGAGGTCCGAATGATCAGCGATAGCGCACCAGGCTCGACCAGGCCGGGTCCTGGTGCTTCTGCCAGTAGAGCGCCATCAGCCGGCTGGTGACCGGGCCGACCTTGCCGTCGGCGACCTGGGCGCCGTCGATCATCGTCACCGGCATGATGCCGCCGGCGGTCGAGGTGATGAACACCTCGTCGGCCGCTTTCAGGGCGGTGACGCTGACATCGATCGCTGCAGCGGAAAGGCCAGCCTCGGCGCAGAGGTCGAAGACGGTGCGCCGCGTGATGCCGGGCAGCACACCGACGCCCGGCGTCGACAATTTGCCGTCCTTGACCAGGAAAACGTTGAAGCCCGGGCCTTCGGCGACATTGCCGTTGAAGTCGAGGATCAGCGCCGTCTCGGCGCCGCGGTCATAGGCGTCGTAGAGGCCGCGCACCAGGTCGAGCCAGTGATAGTTCTTGATCGACGGGTCGACCGAGGCCGGCGGGATGCGGACCTTGTCGCTGATCGCGACATGCAGACCGCGCCGCAACTGCTCGGCATTGGCGACAGAGCCGAACGGCACGGCGAAGGCCATGAAGCGGTTCACCGCCTGGCGCGGGTCGCGGCTGAAGGTGGGCGAGGCGCCGCGCGTGCACAGCATTTCGACATAGGCGGCGCGATGGCCGGACAGCGCCACGCAATTGTGCAGGATCTCGGTCACCGCTTCGCGGTCGAACGGAATCGTCATGCGCAGCTTCTCCAGCCCGCCGAAGAAGCGATCGAGATGCAGATCCAGCCGGAAGAAGCTGCCGTCCCAGACATGGACGGTGTCGTAAGTGGCGTCGGAATGCAGGAAACCCCAGTCCAGCACGGAGATCTTGGCTTGCGACATCGGCAGGTATTGCCCGTCGAGAAAGGCGACGCCGTGGGGATAGGCATGCGGATCGATGTGGCGGTCTGATAGAACAGGCCCGGTGGGCGTAGTGGCAGCAGCGTTCTGGCTCATCGCGGTCGTCCCTGCTCGATGTGACAAGACAGGCTAGCGCGCTGTCCCCTATGCAGTAGAGCCAGCCCGCTGCCCCTGTTTGGCCTCGGGTCCACCCAGGGAGGGCGGTTGCCTCATTCCTCCTCGTCGTCGGATTCCAGCAGGCGCGTGGCGCGCCAGCGGGTCAGCACGATGTTGGTCTGTTCGATGACGAAGAAGCGCGCGGAGTCGCGGTCATAGCCCTCGGCCAAGAGCTTCTCATAGTCGGTGTGGACGTGGCGGATATGGGCGATCGTCGCCAGCCAGACGGAGATCGACGCCGGCAGATTGTGCAGACGCGCCGAGCCAGCGTCGGCGCGGATCTTCTCGATGTCGGCGTAGGGTGCCAGCGGCAACAGGGTGGTCAGCGCCTTGGCGATGGCGCGGCGGCGGTTGGTCGGCGCTTTCATCACTCGTCGCGTCCGGCAATGACCGCCTCGGCAAACGCATCGGTCGAGGCAAAATAGGGCTTTATGTCGATGACCGGCGTGCCATCGAGCACGTCGATGGCATCGAGGTCGAGACGTCCGGCTTCGATGTCGAGTGCGACGAGCTTCGCCACATGCAGCCCGACGGGATTCGGCCGGGCAGGGGAGCGCAACGAAAAAACGCCTTTCGGCTCAGCGGCGTGGCGTGGTTTCTGCACAATCAGATTCCGCGGCGCCTGATCGAACCAGGACAGGATGATGACATGGCTGGCGCGATCCAGCCCGGCAAGGCCCTCGCGATAGGCCGGGTCGATCGTCAGCACCGCCGCCTGTCCCATCTTGCGCGCCGCCCGCATGTTCTTCGGGCAGGTCGCGCGACTCGTCCATGGCGAGGCGATCCGGCCGATGAAGACGACATGGCCGTCCCGCGGCATGGCGGCCGGATCAGTTTCCAGCAGCCTTTCGCCTTCACGTGTCTCGAACATTGCTCTGGCCTCGCTCTTCCGAAAAACGGTTTCCGCCTGTGAATCATGCATGCGTCATTTTCTTGTCCGGAAGCGACATTGGTCTTGCATGGTTGTCAAAATCGACATAAACATATGTTTATATCTTTTTCAAAGAGAAACACTCATGCATGTTTCGCTCGACACGATGGTGGACACCCTCAAGGCAGCTGCCGAATCCAGCCGGCTGCGCATCCTCGCGCTCCTGTCGCGCGGCGACCTGACCGTTTCCGATCTTACCGAAATTCTCGGCCAGTCGCAGCCGCGCGTGTCGCGCCATCTGAAGCTGCTGCTGGATGCGGGACTGATCGGGCGCTACCAGGAGGGGTCGTGGGCCTTCTTCCGCTTGTCTGATACGGATGCCGCGCGCGATTTCGTGCTGAGGCTGGTTTCCGGCATCCGCGGCGCCGATCCGCAGGTCGAGCGGGACCTCGAGCGGCTGGCGGCGGTCAAGCGCAAGCGGCAGGACCGCGCCGCCGAATATTTCTCCGAGAATGCCGCGAGTTGGGATCACATCCGCTCGCTGCATGTGCCGGACCGCGCCGTCGAGGCAGCGCTGCTCAAGCTCGTCGGCAAGCGGCCGTTCCAGTCGATGCTCGACCTCGGCACCGGAACCGGCCGGCTGCTCGAGATATTTTCGCCGCTCTACCGGCGCGGCGTCGGCATCGACATGTCGCGCGAGATGCTGACTGTGGCTCGCGCCAATCTCGACAAGGCCGGCATTGCCAATGCGCAGGTGCGGCAGGGCGACATCTTCGCGCCGCCGGTCGAGCGCGACGCCTTTGATCTCGTCACCATCCACCAGGTGCTGCACTATCTCGACGATCCCGCCCGCGCCATCCGTGAGGCGGCCAGGCTGCTGCGCCCGGCTGGCCGGCTGGTGATCGTCGATTTCGCGCCGCATGCGCTGGAGTTCCTGCGCGATCAGCACGCGCATATGCGGCTCGGCTTTTCCGACCGGCAGATCGCAGAATGGTTCGCCGAGGCGGGCCTCGCGCTCGAGGACAGCCAGGAATTCGAGCCGCGCGGCCAGGCCGAGGCCAGGCTCACCGTCAAGCTGTGGCTCGGCCGCGACCGCCGCATGCTGATCGCCGACCCCTCAAACGACACACTACCGGCCAAAGCATACCAAATTGGGGAAACAGCCTGATGAACCAGTTCCGCTTTTCCCGCCGCCCCGATATTGGCGACAAGGTTCGGGTCTCGTTCGAGTTCTTCCCGCCGAAGACGGACGAGATGGAAGCCAGGCTGTGGGACACCGTCACCCGGCTGGAGCCGCTCAAGCCGAAATTCGTCTCGGTGACCTATGGCGCCGGCGGCTCGACGCGCGAGCGTACGGCCCGCACGGTCAAGCGCATCCTCACCGAGACGACGCTGACGCCTGCAGCGCACATGACCTGCGTCGACGCCGCGCGCGATCAGGTCGACGCCGTGGTGCGCGAATTCGCCGACATGGGCGTCACCCGCTTCGTCGCGCTCCGCGGCGATCCGGCCGCTGGCGTCGGCACCGCCTACAGGCCGCATCCGGACGGCTATGCCAATGGCGCGGAGCTGGTCGGCGCGATGAAGAGCGCCGGCGATTTCGACATCTCGGTCTCCGCCTACCCGGAAAAGCATCCGGAAAGCCCCGACTTCGCCACCGACTTCGACATGCTGAAGCGCAAGGCCGACAATGGCGCGACCCGCGCCATCACCCAGTTCTTCTTCGACAACGATCTCTACGAGCGCTATGTCGAGCGTGCGCGGCGGGCCGGCATCTACATTCCGATCGTGCCGGGCGTCCTGCCGGTGCACAATTTCACCCAGGTCGCCAATTTCTCGGCGCGCTGCGGCGCGCTGGTGCCGGCGTGGCTGGCCGAACGCTTCGAGGGATTGCAGAACGACCCGCAGACGCATGCGCTGGTGGCCTCCGCCGTGGCGGCCGAGCAGGTGCTGGACCTGGTCGAACGCGGCGTCAGCGACTTCCATTTCTACACAATGAACCGCGCCGACCTGGTCTTTGCCATCTGCCACATGATCGGCATCCGCTCGCATGAAGCGGAAGCGACGGGCTCGGCCGCGGCCTGAGCTGTCGTCGTGACATGAAATGCAAAAGGCCGGGTGAAACCCGGCCTTTCGAAATGGATTGACTGTCAGCTGCTATTTTCTTCCGCTCTGGCGGTTACGGAAGAACGCCTATGATTAGGGCGCCGATGAATGCAAACGCTGCACAAATCATCAATGCGTTGATTGGCCTCGTCAGTCCCATGTCATAGCCTCCTCTTAAGAGCTATGGCAGGAGTCTAGGGTCATTTGTGCCACAGGCAAGCGGAAAATGTGCTGCAATGCGACGTGATTGTGGAATTTGCGACCTGGCTTTTGCCGTTAGGCATTGAAACTCTTCGGCAAAAGTCGGCTTAGGGCTTGTGAATAAATTGTGGCGGGGCTGCGGCGGAAGCTGGGCATGGCAGCGCTACCAGGGTTGACTCGGACGGCCTTGCCGCATCGACATCCGATTTGAAATGCGCGATGCGGAAGTCAATCAAAGGATCTAGATCGGCCTTGCGTCCGGCGAACAACGAGCGTCAGCGTTGGCCGAACAAGCGCCCATCGATGGTGACGAGGCCCAGCCCGATCAATGCCATGCCGCCCATTTCGAACAGCTCGAGCCGCTCTCCCAGGAACAGGAAACCGAGCAGCATGGCGCTAACCGGTACGATGACAGTGACCAGCGAGGCGTTGGTGGCGCCGGCCGAGGCGACAAGGTTGAAATAGAGAATGTAGGCGCAGGCGGTGGAGAGCAGCGCCAGCCCCAGCACCGCCGCCCAGACAGGTGGCGAGGCCGCAAACAAACCGCCTGGACCATGGGCGAGGAGCACGACCGGGATCATGATGATGGTCGAGGCGGTCAATTGTCCGGTGGCGATGACCGGCGATGGCACGCCCTTGAAGCGGCGGGCGATCATCAGCGCGATAGCGTAGGACAGCGAGGCGCCGATCAGCGCGAATTTCGCCCAGACCGGACCGCCGAGCCCGGCAAGCAGGCCGGGACCGATCATCACCGCCGTGCCGGCGATGCCGAGCGCAATGCCGGCAAGCTTGTTCCAGGACAGTTTCTCGTCAGATGTCAGCGCATTGGCGAGGACCAGGGTCCAGAACGGCGTGGTGGCGTTGAGCACCGAGGCGATACCAGCGCCAAGTTCTGTCTGGCCGGCGAAGATCAGCGAGAAAGGGACGACATTGTTGGCAAGCGCCAGCAGGAATAACAGGCCTGCGTGCGGGAGGGCGAGGCGGAAGGAAGGGCCGCGCACCGCCAGATAGAGCTGGAGCGCTGCCGCCGCGATGGCGACACGAAACAGCACCAGCACCAGGGGCGAAAGTTCCGAGACGGCGATGCGGGCGAAGAAGAACGACCCGCCCCAGATCGCGCCGAGCAAAAGCAGCTGTCCCCAATCGGCAAGCGTCATCGGGCCGCGAGCCGTGGCGGTGGCTGCTGCTGTTGCCATATGCTTGCCCTCCCGGACCGTCGGAATGCCAATCCTGTCGAATGTCCTGTTCAAGCCATATGCGGTTCCGAAGCAAGCGCCACCCGAAACCTGGCGGCTGGCCTAGCTCTTCCCACAACCGGCTTAGCTCAGCAGCCGTAACAGGCCGAGACACAGAATTGTTTTCTTTGGCCGCTAGCTTGGATTAATTGTGCGCAGCCTAGTTTGAGGGATTCGTCCATGCAGCGATTCGAGAATGCCCGCGAGGCGGCGCTGGCGCTTCGTCCGGACGATCCGGTCTATTGTTTTCGCCCGCAGGTGCTGAGGGCCGACGCCCTGCAGTTCATGGGCATGTTTCCCGGCAAGACGGCCTATGCGGTCAAGACCAATGGCGAGCAGATCGTGCTGAAGGCGCTGGCCGAGGCTGGCGTCACCGCTTTCGACGTCGCTTCGCCCGGCGAGTTCGCCGCCGTGCGCGCCGTCTCCCCCGATGCCGAGATGCTCTACATGCATCCGATCAAAGCGCAGTCCGACATCAAGCTGGCGCTGGAGAAATACGGCATCCGCGTCATCTCGCTCGACCATGAGGACGAGATCACCAAGCTGACCAGGGTGGTGCGGGCGCTCGACATCGATCCTGGCGCCATCACTGTCTTTGTGCGCATCCAGACAAAGGGATCGGCCGCCTACGAACTGTCGAAGAAGTTCGGCGCCGGGCCGGCCAATGCGGTGGAACTCGCCGAGCGGCTCAACCGCACCGGCTACAAGGTCGGGCTCTGCTTCCATGTCGGCAGCCAGATCGAGGACCCGGACACCTATGAGCGGGCGCTGGCCTCGGCAGACTGGGTGCGCAACCGACTGACCTTCGACATTGCCGGGCTCGATGTAGGTGGCGGCTTTCCGGCCGAGTATGGCCATGATCCCAACCGCAAGCAGGTCGAAATGCCATCGCTCGGCCAGATCATGTCGCGGCTGTCGGGCGACATCAAGGAATACCAGTTCGACCAGGTGCCGCTGGTGGCGGAGCCCGGACGGGTGATCGTTGCGCGCTGCCTGTCGCTGATCGTGCGCGTGCTCTTGCGCAAGGGCAAGCGGCTCTACATCAATGACGGTATCTGGGCATCGTTGTCGGATTCATGGACGGGCAAGATCACGCTGCCGGCGCGCTTCATCCCGGATCCGGCGATCCGTTCGCGCAACGGCGAAGAGAAGAACATCGTGCCGTTCAAGGTCTGCGGCGCGACCTGCGATTCCGTCGACATCCTGTCCAGACCATTCTGGCTGCCGGAAACGGTCGACACCGGCGACTGGATCGAGATCGGCCATATCGGGGCTTACTCATTGTCGCTGCGGACCCGCTTCAACGGCTTCTTCCCCGACACTTTCGTCGAGGTGACGACACCGTTCGACGAGGGCGATGCGCCGCAGGGTTTCGCGAGTTTGGAGACGATGGCGGATTGAAATCCGTTGGAGATGGCCTACCAGCCGATCATTCTTACGAAATTGTCAAATTTCTCGATGCCCAGTGGCGCAGGATAGCGTCTGCTGAATTCGGCCGCCTTGAAGGGCTTTGAAAAGTAGGTGAACTCCCACTCACGACGGTCGGGGAGATAGTCAACGCGCAGGTTTTCGCGGTTGAATTCAATGGGATTGTTCACGCTGATGACCAACGTGTGCATCGAAGTGAAGGCGTGGAATCTGCCCTCCGCATAGGCAGAACGGATGTGGCGAATGAGATCGACCAAAGGCTTTTGATCGAACGATTCTTGGATAAGTGAAGCGTAGAATGCCTCGATGTCAGCCCACGGTTTCGGAGACGCGGTAATCGGCGTGTAGCCGTTCTTTGGGTCGAAGCCGCTCATACATTGCTTTCAACGTGCTCGCGCCAACGACTACAGCCTCGCCAAAAGCTCCGGCGTGGGCCAACCGTCCACCGGGAGGCCAAGCCGCATCTGTTCCTTGCGGATTGCCTCGCGGGTGTTGGTGCCGAGGATGCCGTCGACTGTGCCGACATCGTAGCCTTTGGCTTCGAGCTTCGTCTGCAGCGCCTTCATCTGATCGCCGCTGAGGCCGGGTTCGGGATCGCGTGGATCGAGTTGTGGGGCGCCCGCCAGCCGGGCGGCAAGGTTGGCCGCGGTCAGCGCGTAGGTGAATGACTGGTTCCATTCGAGATAGACGTCGAAATTGTCGTAGGTGAGGAAGGCCGGTCCCTTGCGGCCCATCGGCAGCGCCAGTCCGGCCTTGAGGCCGTTGTCGATGAGCGGCGTGCCGTCCGGGTTGGTGACGCCCCAGGCGGCCCATTGCGGCAAAGGCAGCTTGTTGGTGCGGCCGGTCTGGTCCCAGGGCATGTCGTCGGGCGCCCGGACTTCCTCGATCCAGGGCTGGTCGCGCTTCCAGCCGCGCGACAGCACCTTGTTGGCCGTGGTCATGATCACGTCCGGCACGCTGTGACGCAAGTCGACGATGCCGTCGCCGTCGCCGTCGACGCCGCGGGCAAGGTAGTCGGTCGGCAGGATCTGCGTCTGGCCGATCTCACCGGCCCAGGCGCCGGTCACGTCGGCAGGCAGGACGCCGCGATCGATCAGCGTCAATAGCGGCACGAGTTGGGGACGGAAAAGCTGCGGGCGGCGGCAGTCATGCGAGAGCGTCACCAGCGCGCTCAGCGTGTGGAAATCGCCCTGGACGGCGCCGAAATCGGTCTCGAGCGCCCAGAAGGCGGCGATGACGGGCGCCTGGACGCCGAATTCCTGGTCGGCGCGGGCGAAGACGTCGGCGTATTTCTTCAGATTGGCTCCGCCCTGCTTCAGGCGGTAAGCCGAGATCATGCGGTTGGAGAATTCGGTGAAGGTCTGGGTGAAGACGCCCTGGGCGCGGTCACGAGCCAGGACCTTGTCGTCGAGGCTCGCCTGTTCCAGCGCGTTCAGGCCGACGGCGCCGACGCCGGCCGCCTTGGCTTCCGCCTCCACGCCCTGTTTCCAGGTGTTGAAATCGTCTCCGCACTCCTGCGCCGCCGCCGGCCAGGCAAGAGCGCCGACAACCAGCGCCGCCAAGATGTCAACACGCAATCGCATCGCTTCCCTTTCGAACCCGGCGCACGCCCCGCCGAACCCGAACCGGTTCTGGCCAGGACCATGCGTGATTCAAAGCTCAGGAGCGTCCTCGGGCACCCGCCTGGTACGCCGCTCCGGACTGCCAGCAGCTCAATACATCGCCGCTGGTCGTGTCGAAAAGCAGGCAGGACGGCTCATGTCAACGGGTGTTCTGCCGCAGCCACTTGTTCCAGGCGACTTCCGAGCCGTTGAAAACGTTGATGTCGGATTTGCCGGTCATGCCCGGAACGATGCCGGTTCCGGTATATTGCCAGAAGGTGAAGGGGTGGCTGCCATACTTCTGGCGAGGGTGGCCAGCGACCGAGCGCAGCCAATAGGGATAGCCGCGGAAGGTCGCGAGGCCGTTGTCGTCGAAGAAGTCGATCGAGGTGTAGATGATCGGCTTCTTGCCGTAGTGCCGCTCGACGATTTCGAGGAAAGTGGTCATCTCCGCGCGCACCGTGGCCGGGTCGGGCCGCAGCCGGCACGTCGGCGATTTCGGGTTCCATTCCATATCGAGCACCGGCGGCATCGCCGAACGGTCTTTGGGGACGTTGGCGATGAACCAGCGCGCCTGCGTGGCGGCGGGTGTGCAGAAATAGAAGAAATGATAGGCCGCGCGCGGAATTCCCACGGCTCTCGTGCGCGCCCAGTGCTCGTTGAAATAGTCGTCGAAGCGGTCGCCGCCCTCGGTCGCCTTGATGAAGGCGAAGGAAATGCCGCTCGCCTTGGCTGCCGGCCAGTCCACCGATGTCTGGTATTTCGAGACGTCGGTACCGTGGATGGCATAGCTCCACGGCGCACCGCTGTCCCACTCATGCGGCTTGGAATCCTCGAAGCGCGGTGCGCGCACCGCAACCATCGGGCTGCTGGAGGACATCACCGGCGTCAGGTCGTCAACGGTCGAGCAGGCGCCCAGCAGCGTCAGCATGATGAGGGCCGCAAGACGGCGCATCGCTACTCCTGAGCCGGGTTCAGCCGGCCGCTGATGGGTCGTTTCGGGTGGCCCCCTTGGCCGTCCCCCGCCGGACGATCACCCCACAGGAACGTCCAGTCTCCTCAAAGCGCACCCTTTTGGCGCGCTTTAATCTCTCTTTCCAGTGCATGTCGTTGTCCCAAAACCGCTGCGCACTTTTGGGCGACATGCATCATGTGATCGCCGATCATGGTTGATATTCGGTTGACGGCGCTCGACAGCAGCCGAGATTTTGAGGCAGCAATGGCGGCAAATCGATGGCATAAATCGGGCGCCACACGCAGGGGGTGAGATGCGGATCGTCGTCAAGATCGTCAAATGGTTGCTCGGCCTGGTCGTGCTGGCGATAGCAGCGTTGGTCGCCTGGCTCTATGTCGCGCCGCCCGAACTGATCCGCGTCGGTTCCGGCTATTCGGCCAAGATCGTGTGCTCGAACGTTTTCATCGCCGGGCGCGACGCCAACCAGGTGCTCGCCGTCGATGTCCAGGCGCCGGGCCATCCGCTGCTCAGGCTGATGAGAGTGTCGGTGGACAAGGAACGCGGCATGGTCTCGGCAGGCCTGTTCGGCGTGCTCGGCAAAAGCGTGGCCGTCGCGCGCGACGGGCTAGGCTGCGCTACCGTTCCGGACGGCAACACCGGCAAGGCGAGGCAGACGGCGATCTACGCCGGGCCGGCCGCCACCAGGCAGGATGCGCTGTGGCCGGAGGGTGAGCGAGTGGACGCCTCGCAGAATCCAGAAATCGCGAAGATCGTCGACGACGCGGCCATGGCCGGCGCCGGCATGCGCGCCGTGGTCGTGGTGAAGAACAGCCATATCGTCGCCGAGCGCTATGGCGAGGGCTTTTCTGCAAAGACGCCGCTGCTCGGCTGGTCGATGACCAAGACGGTCAATGCCGCCATCGTCGGCACGCTGGTCAAGGACGGCAAGCTGGCGATCGACAACAAGGGCCTGTTCGCGCCCTGGAAGGCGGATGGGCGCGCCGCGATCAGCCTTGCCGACCTGATGGCGATGTCGAGCGGGCTGGAGTTCAACGAGGATTATGGCGACGTCGCCGATGTGACGCGCATGCTCTATCTCGAACCCGACATGGCGGGTTTTGCCGAAGCCAAGCCGCTGACCGGCGAGGTGGGCAAGGTGTTTTCCTATTCGAGCGGCACGGCGGTGATGCTGTCGCGGCTGTGGCAGGACGCCATCGGCGACAAGGCCAAGGCGCTGACCTGGCCGCGGACGTCGTTGTTCGAGCCGCTCGGCATGCACAGCGCCGTGCTCGAAACCGACGAGCAGGGCAGCTTTGTCGGCTCGTCCTATCTCTACGCCACGGCGCATGACTGGGCGCGGTTCGGTCAGTTCCTGCTGCAGGGCGGGGTCTGGAACGGCAATCAGCTCCTGCCCGCCGGCTTCGTCGACTGGATGCGGGAGCCGGCGGCGGCCTCGAAGGTCTACGGCAAAGGCCAGGTATGGATCGAAGGGCCGGGCGATGAGGAGAACCCTGGCGCCGGCGTCGCGGCCGGCCTGCCCAAGGACACCTATTGGATGGAGGGGCATGACGGCCAGACGGTCGCCATCATCCCGTCGGAGCAGCTGGTGGTGGTGCGGCTTGGACTGACACCGGCCAAGCTCAACTATCGCCCGCAGGTGATGGTTGGCGCGTTGGTGGAGGCGCTTCACTGACTACCTGGCTGCGCCGATCACGCCGAGCCAAGCGTAGCCGCGATAAAGCGTTCTGAAATGGAAGGTTGCGCCGGTTCGCTCGGATTCTGATTCCAAAACCTCGCGCAGCGATTCACGCGGCGCGACGTGGAATCTTTTGAGCCAGCCGCGCAGCAGCGCCCGGAACCAGCGCGGCAGGCCCTCCTGCTGACCGAAATCGACGACATGCAGGGAGCCGCCTGGCGCCAGCGCGGCGAGTGCCGCTGAAACCGTTTTTTCCCAGCCCGGGATCATCGACAACGAGTAGGACACGAAGATGCGGTCGAAACGCGCGACGCCGTAGAGCGTGCCAGCGTCGAAATTGGTGGCGTCGCCGAGCGCCAGAGTGACGCGGCCGGACCGGTTTTCGCGGGCGATGGCTGCTGCCGCCGTCTCCAGCATTTCCGCCGAGATATCGAGGCCGAAGAAGCGCGCCTCGGGATAGCGGCGGGCGGCGAGGATGATGTTGCGGCCGGTGCCGCAGCCGAGCTCGAGCACGGTTCCGCCCGGGGGCACCTCCAGTCCTGATATCAGGCGGTCGCGGCCGAGCAGATAGTATTTGCGGGTGAGATCGTAGATGTGGCGCTGCCAGCGATAGACGCCGTCCATCAGCTCGGCATGGCTGGCGGGCAGTTCGGTGGTGCTCATCAGCGCTTCACATAGAGGTGGAAGCCGCCATAGATGGCCGAACGGTCGCGCGCGGAGAAGTCGCGCGAGGCCTCGGCCTCGTAGCTCCACTGGTCAAGCAGCGAGTTGGAGACGCGACCGGGCAGCAGGCTGGGCTCGGCCGCCGTGCGGAAGATGACGCGGGCGCCGGCCGATGCCGTGCGGGTGATCTCGGCCCACAGCGCGTTGAGCTGGTCGTCGGTCATCCAGTCCTGCGCGTCGAGCAGGATGAAGCGGTCGACCGCGCCCGCATCCTTGCCGGCGAGGAACTCGATCAGGTTGGTGTGGTTGATGGCGACGCGGTCGATGTTGTCGCGGATCACCTTGTAATTCCGCTTCTCCAGATAGGCGGGGAGTGCTGCCTCGCCGGGCTCGGGATAGCGGCGGGCAAAGGCCTGCCAGGCGAAATAGTTGGTGTTCAGCGGGAAATCGCAGGCGAGCTTTTCCAACCTGGCCTTGAGCACGCTGGCCATCGTGCCGTCGCCCGAGGTGATCAGCGAATCGTACTGCGCCGGCGGAATGCCGAGACCGAACAGCGAAGCCTTGCGCGACGTCGCCCATTTCAGCAGCGGCTTTTCGAAGACCGGCGCCAGCTCCTCGTTGAAGAAGCGGCGCTGCTCGCCGATGTTGCTGGCCTGCATGATGCCGGCGGGGTCGACGCCAAAGAACTTGCCGACGCGATGGCCCATGGCGATGAACAGGCCGAGCAGACCGGTCTGGTAGAAATTATGGTCGAAGACCTCGATGCGCCGGCGGCCGCGCCAGTTGCGGCGCTCCCAGTAGTGGCGGCTGACCGGATCGAGATGCGGCGCGATGAAGCGGTCGTAGGCTTCCGAATTGTGGCTGGTGTCGGCGGCGCCGAAGAAGCGGAACAGGTCGCCCTGCGACGGCAGGCGGCGCACCGCCTCGAGCTTCATACGGTTCAGCGCGATATGGGCGGCGTTGAGGTCGACGGCATCAATCCGTTCGGGCGAACGGGTGAGGTAGGCGAGGATGTTGCAGCCGCCCGACGCGATGGTGACGATGCGGTGGCCGGCGCCAAGCTGCATGGCCTCCATGTCGACATCGGGGTCTTCCCAGATCTGCGGATAGACGAGGCCGGAAAACAGGAAGGCGAAGAGCCGCTCCGACATGCCGGCCTTCGACAGCGGGCGATTCTGGTAGACGGCTTTTCCAACTTCCTTGCCGCGACGAAAAACCAGATCTCCGGAAACGTCCGTCATGGCAAGTTGATTCCCCGTTTGTGTTGGCGCAAGCGGGTAGCGCAGCGTCATGACAGGCTGGTGACAGCCTGTTGACGCCAAATCAGGCCTTCCTGCCAAATCCTCCAGGGGTCGGCGTGGTGACGATGACGGCCTCGCCGGCGTCGAGAACGGTCTGGTCGCAGGCTTTCAGCACATCGATGGCGCCATTGTTTCGACGGACCTTGGTGGAGCCCGCCTCACCGTCGCCGCCGCCGTCCAGCCCTTGCGGTGGCCGGTTGCGGTGTGAGGACAGGATCGCGCATTCCATCCTTTCGAGGAAACGGATGGTGCGCTTCGTGCCGTCGCCGGCATCCCACTTGCCCTTGCCGCCGGAGCCTTCGCGAATGTGGAAATCCTCGAGCAGCACGGGGAAGCGCAGTTCCAGCACTTCAGGATCGGTGAGGCGGGAATTCGTCATATGGGTATGGACGCCTGAGGTGCCGGCAAAGCCGCGGCCGGAGTTCATTTGGCCGGCGGGCGAGCCCGAGCAGATCGTCTCGTAGTACTGGTACTGCTTGTTGCCGAAGGTGAGGTTGTTCATGGTCCCTTGCGCATTGGCCATCGCGCCCATGGCGCCGAACAGCGCATTGGTCACATGCTGCGAGGTCTCGACA
>NZ_RZOJ01000630.1:0-2224 GCF_003998845.1 Mesorhizobium sp. M4A.F.Ca.ET.022.05.2.1
GGCGTGACGTGGTCGAATGGCGATGCCTTCACCGCCGATGACGTCATCTTCAACCTGAAGCGCTGGGCCGACAAGAAGGCCGAAGGCAATTCGATGCCTGGCCGTCTGGGCACCCTGGTCAAGGACGACAAGCTGGACGAAAGCGCCGTCACCAAGGTCGACGACATGACCGTCAAGCTGAAGCTCGGCAAGCCCGACATCGCGCTGATCCCGAATATGTGCGACTACCCAGGCCTGATCGTCCACAAGACCTTCGACGAGAAGGGCGGCGACTTCAAGGCCTGCCCGATCGGCACCGGCCCGTTCGAGCTCGTCTCCTACGATGTCGGCCAGAAGGTGGTCTACAAGCGCCGCGAGGACAACAAGTGGTGGGACGGTGAAGTCTTCCTCGACGGCATCGAGTTCATCGACTACGGCACCGATCCGGCGGCCATGGTCAGCGCCTTCGAGGCCGGCGAAGTCCACACCAATTTCGAGACTTCGGCCGACTATGTGTCGATCCTCGACGGCATGGACCTGGTGAAGTCGGAAGTGGTGACGGCGTCGACGATCGTGTGCCGCACCAACATCAACAACAAGCCGTACGACGACCAGAAGGTCCGCAACGCGCTGCAGCTCGCGGTCGACAACAATGTCGTGCTCCAGCTCGGCTACGGCAATGCGGGCACTGTTGCCGAGAACCATCACGTCTGCCAGATCCACCCGGAATATTACGAGCTGGCAAAGGTGGCGCGCGATCCGGCCAAGGCCAAGGCGCTGCTGGCGGAAGCCGGCCAGGCCGATTTCGAGCATGAGCTGATCACCGTCGACGAGGATTGGCACAAGAACACCGGCGATGCGATCGCCGCGCAGATGCGCGACGCCGGCATCAAGGTGAAGCGCACGGTGCTGCCGGGCTCGACCTTCTGGAATGACTGGACCAAATATCCGCTGTCGATGACCAACTGGAACATGCGCCCGCTCGGCGTCCAGGTGCTCGCGATCGGCTACCGCTCCGGCGAGGCCTGGAACGAGACGGCCTTTGCGAACGCCGACTGGGATGCCAAGCTCAACGCAGCGCTGGCCGTCGCCGACGCCGCCAAGCGCAAGGACATGATGAAGGACATCGAGCAGATCCTGCAGGATTCCGGCATCATCATCCAGCCCTACTGGCGCAAGCTCTACAGCCACTCGGTCAAGGCGGTGCAGAACTACAAGATGCACCCGACCTTCGAACGCGACTATGGCAAGGTCTGGCTCGACCAGGCGTGATCGGACCGATTGGGGAAGGGGCCTTGCTCCTTCCCCTCACTCCCCGCACAATGCAGGAACCGGAAGCCGGCGCCTTGAGAGGGCGTGGGTTCTTCCGGCAACGGCGTGCAACGAAAACAGGGTTGATCGCATCCGAGAGCCCGTTTGATAGGCAGCCTGGCCGCTAGTGGCCGAGCTGGACAGCAAACAGGCTCCAACCCCAACCAGACCGGCAGGGGGCCGCCATGCTTTCTTTCATCCTCAGGCGTCTTGGCACGATGGCATTGACGATGCTGTGCCTGACACTGGTCGTCTTCTTCCTGATCAATCTCAACCCGAACCTGAAGAAGCTGGCGATCAGCCAGACCGAAATGCATACGTCGGCCGAGCAGCTCGAGGACTGGCTGGTCAACCATGGCTACCGGCAGAACTTCTTTGCCCGCTACGGCCAGTGGCTGGGCGTGCTGCCCAAGCAGCCGGTGACCGACCCGGCGACGGGCAAGCCGACGCAGCGCTTCTCCTTCTGCAACGATCCGGTCGTGCCGACATTCTCCGGCGTGCTGCAGGGTGACTTCGGCTGCTCGACCAAATTCAAGACCAGCGTGGCGTCAAAGCTCTTTCCAGCACTCAGCGCGACCGGCATCCTGATGCTCTGCGTCCTGCTGGTGATGGTGCCGATCTCGCTCCTGGTCGGCATCCTTGCCGGCATGCGCGAGGGCTCGCGCACCGACCGCACGCTGTCGGTCGCCTCAATCGCCTCGACGGCGACGCCGGAATATGTCTCGGGCGTCATCTTCACCGTCATCTTCGCGTCCTGGCTCGGCTGGCTGAACGGTTCGGCCGCCTCGGCCAGCCAAGGCATCACCTTCTACAATTTCACGCTGCCGGTGATGACGCTGGCGATCTACGGCATCGGCTACATTGCGCGCATGACACGCGCCTCGATGGTCGAGGTGATGACGCAACAATATATCCGCACGGCTCGCCTCAAGGG
>NZ_RZOJ01000631.1:0-2223 GCF_003998845.1 Mesorhizobium sp. M4A.F.Ca.ET.022.05.2.1
CCCGCCCCCGCTATTCCCGCCGCCGTTTCCGTTCCCGCCACCATTGCCGCCGCCGTTTCCGTTCCCGCCGCCGCCCTTGCCGGCATAGGCCTTGTTGGTGGCGACACCATCGACCGAGAGGTGAAAGGGTGCAAAAATCAGCGCCAGCGCGGCGAAAACGCGCAAGACAAGCCAGCCCAGTTGGCCCATGCGCGGTACGCGCATCCCACTCTCCCCTTGCCGGTCAACCGGCGCGACAGCTAGCCGAAAACCCCAACGGCATTGTCGATGAGAAAGCATTCACAAATCGCGGGGCTTCGCGAAAGTGGCCCACGACCCTTGTCTTGCCTCTTCGGACTTTTTGCTTGTCTGATATCAGACTTAGGTCTTAGTTCAACCTCAAGATGTAGTCCTTGCACAAGGCCTCGCAAGGCGGATTCCGGGACAGAGACGGCAAAACCGGCGCCGCCATTTCGTGCTGGCGACGCCGCCCTTGGGAGCAGGCACCCCACGGCCGGCCGCGAACCGGCAGAATCGCGGAATCGCGTTCGACAAGTGGCTGGAAGCCATGAGGGCAATGGGGCAGCCGAGCATGTTGCCCGGTGGCATGTTCTGGCTCCGCCGTTGGCTGATGGGCAAGCGCGCAAATCGGCCTGCGCGCGACGGAAGGTGACGAGAACTATGACGGCCAGCAGCAATTTCTCCGGACGCCCGCCGCGCTGGCGAAAGACCGGCGGCTTTCAGGCATGGCCGTGCACGCGCCGCTAGGCTGTGCCCGACCTGCTTTTGGCGGTGCGGCCTGCCCTTTTCTCGATGCTTTCGAGCTCGGCGGTGATCTCTTCCCGCGAGCCGTGCTCAAGACCGACAACGTCGTTTCTCGCGGCATCCAGCGCCACGATGATTTCGTTGAGCTTGGCCTGTATGGCCGAGGTGTCGCGATAGTTCTGGATCAGCACCACTCCCGTCAAGGCAATGGCGGAAATCGACAGGATGTAGGTCCCGACCGTCGAACTCGCCACGAGCGCGCATAAAAGCGCGGCGGCCAACATGACATAGAACCCCGGCGGCTTCGAAAAGAACTCCGCAAGAAAGTAAAGCGGCCGGTCCATGGCGCGTCTCCCATTGTTGCCTTCAATGCCCCAATGGCGGTTCGGTTGCCTCGGGAACAAAACGAAAGGCGGCAGATTAACGCTCAGGCCGGCGTGCCAAGGAGATCTGCCATGGGCCTTTTCGGAAATACTTTTCCTGGCCTGATCGGAAAGCAGCCGCCGGCCGGGAAGAGCGGCGAAATGCGCAATGCGACCGGTGCCGGCCCGGCGATCGCCGCGCATTCCAAGGACGCCAAGACATTCCAAGGACGCCAAGACAAGGGCGGCCGCTGGTCAGAACCGCGCCGCCGCGCGCAAGGCGAAGACCGGGAGCTGGCTGCCTTGACGACGTGGCGGGAGCGGTGGCCGGTACGCGGGACATCGAGGCGTTGATGGCGATGATCTGGGCCTTGTTGAAAGAGAGCGCCACCGGCTTCGTCAACGACAATGCCTTGAGCCGGGGGGCAGCTCTCGCCTTCTATGCCGCAACCTCGCTGGCGCCCATCCTGCTGATCGTGGTGGCAATCTCCGGGATCGTCGTTGGGCACCAGGCGGCGGAACTTGCACTGTCGGCGCAGATCTCCGGACTGATGGGCGCGCAGAGCGCGGAGCTATTCCGCGCCACGCTGGAGTCGGCGTCGAACCAGACAAGCGGAACATGGGCCGCCATAGTCGGACTGGTCGCGCTGCTCGCCACCGCATCCGGGGTTTTCGGCGAGATGCAGCTCGCGCTCAACACCATCTGGAAAGTCGAGCCAACCGACACGTCCCTGTCGAGAATCGTGCGGGCACGCGCCGCAAGCCTCGGGCTGGTGGCCGCGTTGGGCTTTCTTTTGCTGGTCTCCTTGATCGCCAGCGCGGCGATCTCGGCGTTGGCTGCGACGCTGAATGCGTATCTGCCGTTTGGCGAGGCGATAGCCAGCGTGCTGAACACGATCCTGTCGTTCGTTCTGACGGCGGTGCTGTTCGCCGCCATCTACAAGCTTTTGCCGGATCGGTCGCTGGCGTGGCGCGATGTCGGCCTTGGCGCGCTGGTGACGGCGGCGCTTTTCACCGTCGGTAAATCTGCGATCGGCTGGTATCTGGGCGCCAGCACGATCGCCTCATCCTACGGCGCCGCGGGCGGCCTGATCGTCACGCTGCTGTGGGTCTACTA
>NZ_RZOJ01000632.1:0-2204 GCF_003998845.1 Mesorhizobium sp. M4A.F.Ca.ET.022.05.2.1
CGCCAAACCATCGCCGGGTCCTCCGGCGAGGGAGAAAACTGTCACCTATGCAATCGGTCCATTCTGTTACCTATCTATCCGGTTCGGACACCGGCACCTTCTCCCCGTATAGAGACGGGGAGAAGAGGGCTGATCACAATGCCGGCGCCTGTGCTGCAACGTGGCGATTGGCGAAGCCATCCGCGACAGCGTCTCCCCGTCACTATACGGGGAGAAATGCCCGGCAGGGCAATGAGGGGCAGCGCCGCATCACGATACACTTGAACCGAAACCTGGCTCGCCGGGCTGATCTATTACCCCACCCACTTCTCATAGTCCGACACCAGCAGATGCAGTGGCGCGACGTCCTCGTCGATATTGGAGAAGCGGCCGATCGGCTCCCGAAAAACGTTGTCGGTGAGGTCGTCATTGACGGTGGAAACCTCGCCGATCAGCACATCCTTGCCCTCGGCCCAGAAGGCGTGCCAGACGCCCGGCAGCAGCGTGACGCTCTGGCCCGGATCGAGCTTCAAGAGCCCGCCCGCCGGCAGTCTAGTGATAGTGCCGTCGACCGGCACCGACACTTCGGCCTTCGGATCGATCCCGCCGTCGCGATCGTGCATGAACAGTTCCAGCACCAGCTTGCCGCCGCCGCGGTTGATGATGTCCTCGGCCTTGATGTTGTGGCGGTGCATGGGCGAGAGCTGGTCCTTGCGCGAGATCATGATCTTCTCGGCATAGAGCATGCCCATGCCGAGCTTCATGTCCTCGTAGCGGCCGTTGCGGACGGTGAACAGGAACAGGCCGAGCTCGTCGAACTTCTCCTGGCCGTAGTCGGTGATGTCCCAGCCGAGGCGCGAGGTGAAGATCGCCGAAGAGTCTCCCTTATGCGCCTTCATCTCGTCCGGCGACCAATAAGCAAAGGGCGGCATGATATAGCCGAAGGAGCGGATGAAGGCGTCGGCTTCGCGGATGATGTCGTTGATTCTCGAGCGCTTCATGGGTTCTCTTCCTTCCGGCCGCTGCCTGCTGAAATGTGCCCATCCGAATAGCTCAATGCCGGTCCGCTGTCGACGCAAACAGACGGCTCTGGCCCGTGACATTCGGCCGGATCGGGGCCATAACGCGACCGGTTCTTATGGTGGTGACAATCGCATGCCAAGCATAGACGACCTCGATACGCCGGCGATCGTGATCGACGCCGCCCGCGCCGAAGCCAACATCAGAAAGGCGCAGGCGCATGCCGACGCCCATGGGCTGAAGCTCAGGCCGCACATCAAGACGCACAAGCTGCCCTATTGGGCGAAGAAGCAGATAGCGGCCGGCGCGGTCGGCATCACCTGCCAGAAGATCGGCGAGGCGGAGGTAATGGCCGATGCAGGGCTGACCGACATTTTTCTCCCCTACAACATCCTCGGGCGCGCCAAGCTCGAACGGCTGAAGGCGCTGCACGGCCGCGTGACGCTGTCGGTAACCGCGGACAGCCTGGTAACGCTGGAAGGCCTTGCAGCGACCTTTGCCGATGCCGGCCAACCGCTACAGGTACTGGTCGAGTGCGATACCGGCATGGGCCGCTGCGGCGTGCAGACGGCAGATGAAGCGGTGGTGCTGGCGAAAGCGATCGACAGCGCCAGGGGCCTCACCCTCGGCGGGCTGATGACCTATCCGGCCGCCGGCAAGCAGACGCAGGCGGAGAGCTGGCTGGCAGGGGCGAAGCAGGCCCTTGCCGCGGCAGGCCTCGACTGCCGGCGCATCTCCAGCGGCGGCACGCCGGACATGTGGCGCTCGGGCGAGAACAGCGTCGTCACCGAATACCGGCCCGGCACCTATATCTATCTCGACCGCTACCAGGTCGCCAAAGGCGTCGGCAGCCTCGACGATTGCGCGCTGACGGTGCTCGCGACGGTGGTCAGCCATCCAACGCCGACCCGTGCGATTCTCGATTCAGGCAGCAAGGCGCTGTCCTCCGATACACTGGGGCTGTCCGATTTCGGCGAATTGCTCGGGGTGCCGGGCGCGAGGGTCACCGGCCTCAGCGAGGAGCATGGCAATGTCACGCTTTCCGACGGCGCGAAGCTTCGCATCGGCGAGCGCGTTCGCGTGGTGCCCGATCACTGCTGCGTGGTGACGAATTTGTTTGACCAGGTGCATCTTATCGACGGCGACAAGGTGCTGGAGACGCTGCCGGTGGCGGCGCGGGGGCGGATGGGGTGAGTGGCCTTTCC
>NZ_RZOJ01000633.1:0-2201 GCF_003998845.1 Mesorhizobium sp. M4A.F.Ca.ET.022.05.2.1
CCGGTGCAGGACCATCATGCCGTCGCCGGTGCCGCTCATGCCGCAGCCCTGGCCATGCACGATCGGCACGAAGCCGTCGATTCCCGGATATTTCGGCAAGAGCGTTCTGTTGGCCTCGTCGGCGATGGCGTGGCAGACGGTGGCCGAGCAGTTGACGCTGGCGATGATGCCGATGAAGTTGCGGGTGCCAGCGCGGCCATCGGCGCGGCGGTAGCCCATGAAGGTGCGGGCACGGTCGGCCTCGGTCGCGTGCTCGGCCTCGCTCGGCGGCACCACCGGCAGGCGGCCGCTCTCGAAAACCAAATTGTGCGAATGGACATGCTCGCCAGGCGCAATGTCCAGCGTGGCACGGCCGATCGCCTGAGCATATTTCACCACCGCCTCGCCGGCCGCGATCGGCTTGACCGCCACCTTGTGGCCAGGGTCGATCACCGCGACGGCGACAGCACCACCCGGCAACGCCGTGCCGATCTCGATGCGGCCATTGGCGACCGCGACATTGTCGGCGGGAGACAGGAGGATGCTGTTTGCGGCGTTCACGGGCGGTTTCCTGGGATGTTCCTGGGTGCGTGGGCGGATTGACACGCGTCAGTTAATGGATAATGTCTTTTATCGTGAAAAAACATTTTTGCGTCAAATGTTTTTTCGCGAGGGCGCCGTCTGTGAGGGCGCAAGGGCCAGTCCGGCCGGCGTCCGAAAAGCGATTCAGCTTTCCGGAAGCATGCGTTAGGAACATATCGCGCTTCAGGCCGGGCACTGCAAGCGCCGGCGCGCAACGGGGCGGGGGATGTCGAAAAGCAACAACGTCTACAAGGATGCCTATAATCGCTGCCTCAGGCTGCTCGATGAGACCCAAAGCCTGCCGTCGGAGCCGGAATTGGGCACCCTGCTCGGTGTCAGCCGAACCACGGTGCGCAGCATCCTTGCACGCATGGCGGAAATCGGGCTGATCGCCTGGAACAAGCGCAGCAAGACGGTGCTGCGCGCGCCGCGGCCGGATGACTTCTTCCCCGAGGAGGAGACCGACACGCTGGCCGAGATCATCGAGCGCTCATTCATGCGCCGGCTACTGGCCGGCGGCGCCGAGGCAGGCATGCAGATCAACGAGTTGGAGCTGGCGCGCGAGATCGGCGTCGGCACCACCAGCGTCCGCGAATTCCTCATCCGCTTTTCCCGCTTCGGCCTGATCGAGAAACGGCGCAACAGCCACTGGGTGCTGAAGGGCTTTACCCGTGCTTTCGCGCTGGAGCTGACCGAAATCCGCGAAATGTTCGAGCTACGCTCGGCCGCCGCTTTCGCCACCTTGCCCGAGGAAAGCCCGGTCTGGTCCGATCTCGACCGGCTGGAGGATGAGCATCGCCAGCTGGCGCGCGAAATCGCCACGCGCTTCACGGCGTTTTCCGAGCTGGATGAGCGCTTCCACCGACTGATCCACCGCGCATCGCACAACCGCTTCATCGTCGACTTCTACGACGTCATCGCCATGATCTTCCACTACCACTACCAGTGGAACAAGGCGCAGGAGCGCGAGCGCAACGAGGTCGCCGTCCAGGAGCATCTGGCCTATATCGCGGCGCTGAAGTCGCGCGATCTCGGCAAAGTCGACGCCGCCTGCCGCAAGCACCTGAAGTCGGCGCGCCAGACGCTCTTGACCTCGATCCCCGAGGGGCGGCAGCCGCAACACGCCTGAGCCGCGCCCGGGTCCCGGCGATACGCATTGGTCGCGCCGCGTTGCCGCAGCCGTGATTTGGCGATTTTCGCCCCGTTGGCCGCATGCTAGGTATCTGCCATTGCTCGTGGAGAGGCAGAGCTTGGACATCCGGCGGAGACAATGGAGCATGAGGGTCGCGTTCGTCGCGATCTTGGTGCTTGTGCTCCAGTCGGCGCTTGGCGCCTTCGCGGCCGGGCCGGCCGCCGCGCAGCTCGACGCCTTCGGCAATGTCATCTGCACGCATGAGGGGCCGACCCAGCTTCCCGGCAGTGATCCGCACCAGCAGCACCTGCCGGCCTGCTGCGTGCTTGGTTGCAGCATGGTTTCCGCTGCCCACGCGCCGCCGCCCGATGCCAGTGTTCTCGCCCGCAGCCTCGTGCTCGAGGCCGTGGTGTTCGCGCCGCCGGCCTTCACCCATGTCGATTTCGCCCGCGATCGCTCTCCATCGAACCCGCGCGCGCCGCCAGCGACGGCCTGATCCGTCCCGGCT
>NZ_RZOJ01000634.1:0-2185 GCF_003998845.1 Mesorhizobium sp. M4A.F.Ca.ET.022.05.2.1
GAGGAGGAGCGCGCTGTGGTTTCGAAAGCCGAATTCGAGGGCAAGACGGCCGTGGTCACGGGTGCCGGCGGCGGCCTCGGCTCAGCGATCGTGGCGCTGCTCAACGAACGCGGCGCGCGCGTCGTCGGCTGCGATCAGTCGAACGAGGCGCTGGCCAGCCCGCATCTTGCCTCGCGCCATGTCTTCGACCTGCTCGATCGGGTCACGATCGAGACAGCCATCGCAGCGATCCTCGACAGCGACGGCGTCCCCGACATCCTGATCAACAATGCCGGCTGGACCCGCGCCGAGACGCTTGGCGCGCTGACGGCGGACAGGATCGCGCATGAGCTCGATCTCAACCTGGCCGGCGTGATGATTTTCGCCGATCCTATTGCCAAGGCGATGGCCAAGCGCGGTTCCGGCAGCGTCGTCTTCATCTCCTCGGTCAACGCCATCGCGCATTTCGGCAATCCCGCCTATGCCGCGGCCAAGGCCGGCATCAATGCCTATGCCAAGTCGATCGCCGTCGAGCTCGGCCGCAGCGGCGTGCGCGCCAATGTCGTCTGCCCCGGATCGATCCGCACCGCCGCCTGGGAGCATCGCCTCGCCAAGGACCCTGAAATCCTCGGTAAGCTCAAGCGGCTCTATCCGCTCGGCCGCATCGTCAATGCGTCGGAAGTGGCCGAAACGGTGGCGTTCCTTGCCTCCGATCGCGCATCCGGCGTAACAGGCGTGGTGATGCCGGTCGATGCGGGGCTCACCGCCGGCTGCCTGCCTTTCATCGACGACATATTGGGAGCGTGACCATGACCGATGTCCAGTTCCGCAACCTGTCGAAATCGTTCGGGCCTCACAGCATCCTCGTGGATATCGACCTCGAGATCAAAGCGGCGAGTTCGTCATGCTGGTCGGGCCGTCGGGGTGCGGCAAAGTCGACCCTGCTGCGCATGCTTGCCGGCCTGGAAACGATCTGCTCCGGCGATCTCGTGATCGGCGGCTTGCCGGTCACCGTCGAGCCGCGCAACATCCATCTGTTCGACGGGACGACGGGCCTGCCCCTATGAAGTCACCCCAGATGAAAACGCCGGCCGACATCGTCACGCGGCTGCAATTGATGTCGCAGGACGGCACCAAGTCGGACCGCCGGCTGGCCGGCCTCGTGCTTTCCGATCTCGATTTCGCTTCCAAGGCGGCGATCTCGGAGATCGCGGCGCGCGTCGGCGTCAGTGAGCCGACGGTAACCCGCTTCTGCCGCAATCTCGGCTGCGAGGGCCTGCGCGATTTCAAGTTTTACCTGGCGCAAGCGATCGCCATCGGCGGGCCGTATCTGTCGCCGGCGCCGCTTAGCCGCGACGCGCGCGAGCAGCGCATCGCATCGGCCATCTCCGAAGCGGCGATAGCGGCCATCCAGCGCGCCGGCGAGAACCTCGACATGACGGCGCTGGTCGGCGTCGCCGCGCGCATCGCAATTTCCGGCAATGTCTTGTGCGTCGGCTCCGGCGGCATCTCCTCGATGATGGCGACCGAAATGCAGAACCGGCTGTTCCGGCTGGGCATGCCGGTGCTGGCGCAGGTCGACGGGCAGCTGCAGCGCATGTACGCCGCGGTCGCGACGCCCGAGACGACGCTGGTCGCCTTTTCGGTTTCCGGCTATGCGCGATCGGTCATCGAGGCGGTGCAGGTCGCGCAGCAGTATGGCGCCACGACGGTCGCCATCACCGCGCCGGACTCGGCACTGGCCAAGGCCGCCGATACGGTCATCCATCTGCAGTCGTTCGAGGACGGCAACATCTACAAGCCGACATCGTCGCGCTACGCGCTGCTCGCCATCGTCGACATGATCGTGACCTCGGTCGCCGAGACGCGCGGCCCGAAGGTGCTGGAGAACCTGCGCCGCATCAAGCAGAGCGTGAACACGCTGAAGGTCGACGATCCCCGCCTGCCACTGGGGGATTGAGGGGGGCATCTTTCCATGGTCACGTGATGCCGAATGGGGACATTCGGTGAGAACCGAGCCAATCCTGGAATCGTCGCGCCGCCCCTCATCCGCCTGCCGGCACCTTGTAACTTGTCCCTTGCCGACTCTGCTATTGCAGCAGGTGCGGTGGCGGACGAGAGACCGGAGCATCTTTGGGCCTTGAAGCCCGGGGGAGAGCGAGGGTCTTCGTCCGCCGTTCCATCGACCCCGAACAGTCGTCTGGGC
>NZ_RZOJ01000635.1:0-2164 GCF_003998845.1 Mesorhizobium sp. M4A.F.Ca.ET.022.05.2.1
CGCTGAGCGCCGCGCCATCGAGCAGCGGCGTGCCGCCGAAGGTCAGTCTTATCCCGTCGAGATTGAGAAGAGGCGGGGCCATGTCAGCTTTCAGGAAGGGGATAGGGGTGAGCGAGCAGCAACGCGCGCCCGTGGCCGAGCGCGATCTCAAGCCGCCCCTTGACCTCGTTTGATATAGTCAGCGACGAGCCGAACGCCACCTCGACGTGATCGAGCGGCCATTTGGCGCCGGCGACGCTCAGGCCGGAAAGGTCGGAGAAGCCGAGCACCGAAAACAGCGTGCCGTCGGCATAGTCGAAGCCGGCCTTGCCAGGCAAAAGCGGAATGCCTTCCTGCGCGCCGCTGGTCATAACCACGCTCATGCCGGCCTCGGCCAGGCGAACCGCAAGCGCCAGATGCAGGAAGGCGTGGTCAGCGCGCTTGCCGCCGAAGGCGCCTGCCAGCACGAGGCCGGTGGCGCCGCGCTCGAGGGCGGCGGCGATCGCCAACTCGCCGTCCGTCTTGTCCTTCTCGGCCGGAAACACCTGGCGCGGCACGGCGGCCAGATCATCCGGCAAATCCGGCGGCACGGAATCGAAATCGCCGACCCAGAGCTCAGGCGTCAGGCCCAGCATGCGGGCATGGCCGATGCCGCCATCGGCGGCGATGACGCGCGCGCCGGCCAGCTGGCTGTCGAGCCGCGGCGTGCGGACGAGGTCGCCGCCAAGCAGGATGGTGAATGTGCCCATGGGCGTCGCCCTTACCAGCCCCGCCCGAGAAACGGAAGCCGGGGGTGCAGGCACCCGGCAAACTTCCGCTTGCGCGGTGCCGTGCCCGGGCCTATGTGTCGAAACGCTCTAACGGGGTGCCGGACGCGGGTTTTCGCGGACCGGCTGAGAGGCAACCGCCAACCCGCTGAACCTGATCCGGTTTGTACCGGCGGAGGGATTAGACGTCTCGGACCATCCGGCGCCTCAATTCCTTTCAACACCAACGAAGGAGGCGTCGATGCGCACGCTCTTGTCCCACCTTGTTCTGGCAACCGGCCTGGTTTCGCTTCTGGCGGGTCCGGCGGCCGCGAAGGACAAGCTCACCGTCTATACCTATGAGAGCTTCACCGCCGACTGGGGTCCCGGCCCGGCGGTAAAGAAGGAATTCGAGGCCGAATGCGGCTGCGATCTCGAATTCGTCTCGGTCGCCGATGGCGTGGCGTTACTCAACCGCGTCAAGCTGGAGGGCGCGGCGACCAAGGCCGACATCGTGCTCGGCCTCGACACCAACCTGACGGCCGAAGCCAAGGCGAGCGGCCTGTTCGCGCCGCATGGCGACGTATCCGGCCTCAATGTCCCCGGCAACTGGAGCGACGACACATTCGTGCCGTTCGACTATGGCTATTTCGCCGTCGTCTATGACACCGAAAAGCTGAAAGTCCCGCCGAAGAGCCTGAAGGAACTGGTCGAGGGCAGCGCCACCGACAAGATCGTCATCCAGGATCCACGCACCTCGACGCCCGGCCTCGGCCTGCTGCTCTGGGTCAAGGCGGTCTATGGCGACAAGGCGCCGGAAGCCTGGGCCAAGCTCAAATCCAAGGTGCTCACGGTGACGCCGGGCTGGAGCGAGGCCTATGGCCTGTTTACCAAGGGCGAGGCGCCGATGGTGCTGTCCTACACCACCTCGCCGGCCTATCACATGGTCGCCGAGAAAACCGAACGCTACCAGGCCGCGTCCTTCGAGGAGGGCGAATATCTGCAGATCGAGGTTGCCGGCATCACCACGACAGGGGCGAAGAATCCGCTGTCGGAAAAGTTCATCGCCTTCATGACCGGCCCGAAATTCCAGGATGTCATCCCCGAGACCAACTGGATGTTCCCGGCCGGCAAGACCGACAAGCCGCTCAATCCGGCCTTCGACAAATTGGTCAAGCCGACCAAGACCTTGCTGTTCAGCGCCGATGAGGTCGCCGCCAACCGCAAGGCCTGGGTGGACGAATGGCTGGCGGCGATGAGCAAGTAGGCTTTCGATCGCCTCGATGTCTGCGCCAAGCCACCCCCCTCTGTCCTGCCGGACATCTCCCCCTCAAGGGGGGAGATTGGCCGTCACGGCGGTTTTCGCCAACCTTTGGCGGTGTGGGATGGAACGCGGCGTCGACGCTGCTGATCTCCCCCCTAGAGGGGGAGATCAGCAG
>NZ_RZOJ01000636.1:0-2157 GCF_003998845.1 Mesorhizobium sp. M4A.F.Ca.ET.022.05.2.1
CCAGGTCCTCGGCGCTCGGTGCCGGCTCGGCCGGCTCGGGGCGAATCTCCAGCGCCGCCGACTTCGCCGCCATCAACTGGTCGAGCAGGTCGGGCGAGGGCGCCCGGCGCAGCGGCCGCACCGTCTCGGGCGGCGGCGCGGCGAGGATGATCGCGCGCGCGTCCTCCAACGCGGCCTCCGGCAGCGGCATCAGGCGCGGCGTGCCGTTGCGCGGTTTTGTATCGGTCGGGCCGATGCGCAGGCCGAGCGGCCGGCGCGACAGCGCGGGACCCAGCGCCATGAACTGGCCGCGCTCGAGGTCGCGAAAGGCTTCCGCCTGCCGCCGCTCCATGCCGAGCAGATCGGCGGCGCGCGCCATGTCGATGTCGAGGAAGGTGCGGCCCATCAGGAAGTTGGAGGCTTCCGCCGCGACGTTCTTGGCAAGCTTCGCCAGCCGCTGCGTGGCGATGATGCCGGCAAGCCCGCGCTTGCGGCCGCGGCACATCAAATTGGTCATCGCGCCGAGCGAGAGTTTTCGCGCATCGTCCGAAACCTCGCCCGCCACCGCGGGCGCGAAGAGCTGCGCCTCGTCCACCACCACCAGCATCGGATACCAGTGGTCGCGCGCGACCTCGAACAGCCCGCCGAGGAAGGCGGCGGCGCGCCGCATCTGGTTCTCGGCGTCGAGCCCTTCGAGGTTGAGCACGGTGGAGACGCGGTGGATGCGCGCCCGCTCGCCGGCCGCCTGCAGGCCGCGCTCGGTATGCTCCTCGGCATCGATCACCAGATGGCCGAAGCGCTCGGCGAGCGAGACGAAGTCGCCCTCGGGATCGATGATGGTCTGCTGCACCCAGGGCGCGCTCTGTTCGAGCAGCCGGCGCAAGAGATGCGACTTGCCGGAGCCGGAATTGCCCTGCACCAGAAGGCGGGTCGCCAAAAGCTCCTCGAGGTCGAGCGCCGCCGTGGCCCCCGCGCTCGTCTCGCCCATCTCGATCGCAACCGTCATCTGTCGACTCGAAAAAGTTTCCCTGCCGGCCTTATCAACCGAAGCGCGGCGGGTCGAGCGCGCCGGACATGGACGGGCCGTTGTTCCCCAGCTCTTCGGTGGCCGCTTACGCCTGGCCGCGCAAACCCCGAGCGCGCCCCAGTCAAGCTCTGCTTGACCATTGCCAAGCCCGGCGACATTGTGGATCACAAGTTGCAGTTCCTTAGCCAAGTGGTCGTGGCAAATGGATTTTCGCGACGCCATCGATCGGTCGCTGGCCTGGGCCGGCGGATGGTTCGACTATGCCGCCACGCCGTGGTTCGTCTATCAGGTCGGCATCATCGCCGCGCTATTCGCGCTGGCTAAGCTCGCGGCGCTGCGCGTCGAGCCGCTGGTGGAGGGCCAGGCACGCCAGATCAAGGGCCATCCCGGGCTCTTGCGGGTGGTGATCGCCCTGCTGCGGCGCACAGACTGGATCCTGTTTACGCTTTTCCTGTTTGCCGCGCTCAGCCTGCTGCGCGCCGTCACCTGGCCAAGCCGCACCCATCTCATCCAGGTCGCGCTCCTGCTCGCGCTGGCGTGGCTGTTCGCGACGGTGCTGTCGCGCATCATCCGCAACCGCCTCGTCGCGCGCACGCTGGGCTGGCTGGCCTGGATCTATGCGGCCCTTGTCATCCTGCACATCAGCGATGACGCGGCCACCGTCCTCGACAGCCTCGCGATCCCGCTTGGCGCGGTCCGGCTTTCGGCGCTCATGGTGCTGAAGGCGGCGCTGCTCCTGGTCGCGACGGTCTGGCTGGCGGTGGTCGTCGGCAATTACATCGACGAGCGCGTCCGCCTCTCCGAGGAACTGACGCCGTCGATCCGCGTCCTCGTCGGCAAGGTGGCCAAAATCGGCCTCGTGCTGGTGGCCGGCGCCGTCGCGCTATCGGCCGTCGGCCTCGACCTGACGGCGCTGACGGTGTTTTCCGGCGCCGTCGGCGTCGGCCTCGCCTTCGGCCTGCAGAAGGTCGTCTCCAACTTCGTCTCCGGCGTGATCATCCTGCTCGACAAGTCGATCAAGCCGGGCGACACGATCTCGCTCGAAGGCACGTTCGGCTGGATCCGCGAATTGCGGGCGCGCTTCGTCTCGGTGGTGACGCGCGACGGCCGCGAGTTCCTGATCCCCAACGAAGACTTCATCACCCAAAGGG
>NZ_RZOJ01000637.1:0-2157 GCF_003998845.1 Mesorhizobium sp. M4A.F.Ca.ET.022.05.2.1
GGCCGCGGCGGCGCGCGTCGCCAGTTTGCCGGTGAATGGGTCCAGGCGCTCATAGGAGGCCTTGCCGGACGCCGCCCTTTCGTCGCCGTCGATCAGAAGTCCGATATCCATTGTTCTCTCCCTCGCTCCCGGTGGAGCGTTGCAAGTTCAGATTAGAAGCCGAGCACCTCGGCGTTGATCGAGGCTTCGAGGCCGCCGTCGACCGGCACGTTGGCGCCGTTGATCCAGCGCGCGCCATCCGAGCACAGGAACAGCACGACCGGCGCGATATCGCCCGACGTGCCGGCACGACCCACCCGCGAAATATCGCTGTCGACGCGGTCGTCGCCGAGCACGGCGCGGAACTGCTTCAGGATCGGCGTCTCGACCGGGCCTGGGCTGACCGCATTGACGCGGATGCCGCGGCTCTTGAAACGCTCCTGATGCGCGGCGCGGAAAGTCCACAGCAGCAGAAGCTCCTTCGAGACCGGATAGCCTTCCTCGTTCTTGACCGCATGGTCGGCGACCACCCTGGCGACATCGGGAAAGCCCTCGATGCCGATCATCGAAGCGGCGCGGTTGAGATTGGCGCGCCAGCCGAAGCCGGCGATCGAGGCGACATTGACGATGGCACCGCCTTCGCGAAGCTTCGGCGCCAGCGCCTCGGAAAGCGCACGCAGCCCGTAGAAATTGACGGCGAGCGTCGACACGGCGCCGGTGTTGCCGGAAAGGCCGGCGACGTTGCAGAGCGCATCGAGGCGCTGCGGCAGCCGTGCCACCAGTTCGTCGACGCCGGCCCTCGACGAGATGTCGGCCTTGACGAAGCTGCCAGCACTTGCTGCTGGCTCACGCACGTCGACGCCGATCACGTCGGCGCCGAGTTGGCCGGCGAGTTCCGCCGTGCGGGCGCCGATGCCGGAGGCGACGCCGGTGATGAGGATGGTCTTGCCGAAAAGCATGGTCAGGCCTTCTCCCGAGATGTCGTTGTCGGTGCCGGCGAAGCGGTCTCGCCCGTCGTTTGGGTCGCGTTGACGGGAAGCCTGACGCTATAGCCGACGGGCAGCAGGCGCAGCCCAAATCGCTCCTCCAGCGTTCCCCACAGGCCGCGCGGCAACAGTAGCGAGAAGGCGAGGGCCGTGGCGCCGAGGCCGATCAGGTACCAGACGCCGGCACCGCCGAACCAGGTCTCGATGAGGAAGAAGAGCAGCGCGCCAAGGATGGCGCCCTCGAAGGTGCCGATGCCGCCGACCAGCACCATGAAGATCATGTAGGCTGTCCACTGGACGCTGAAATAGGTCTTCGGCTGGAAGGTGATCGAGGTCGCCAGCCACAGCGCGCCGGCAACGCCGATGCCAAAGGCGGCGAGCACGAAAAGCAGCCGCTTGGTGCCGGTAACGCGCACGCCGACGGAGGCCGCCGCATCCTCGTTGTCGCGGATGGCGCGGATGGCGGCACCGGTGCTGCCGCGCAGCAGGCCGAACAGGACGGCAAGCAGGGCGGTCATCGACGCCAGCGCCAGCCAGTAGATCGCCACGCGTCTGGTCGAAGCGTCGTAGACGTTGAGCGAGATCAGCGACGTGCCGGTCTCGCCCTGCACCAGCCGGTCGAGGTTGACGAGGAGATGGGTGAGGGCCGCGATCACCCACATGCCGATGGCGAACTCGCCGTTCCTGAGCCGCAGCATGAACAGCGAGATCGGCCAGGAGACAGCGCCGACGACGATCGCCGAGACGAAGAGCGCGACGAAAGGATTGAGGCCGGCATCCGCCAGCCGGATGCTGAAATAGGCGCCGAGGCCGAAGAACACCTGCTGGCCGACCGAGACCAGTCCGCCGAAACCGGCGAGCGCGTTCCACATCGCCGCGAGGATCACATAGATGAACAGCGCGGTCATCCGGTCGACGGCGCCTGCCGACAGGAATTGCGGCGCGATCGCCAGCAGCGCGATGATCAGGGCCACCGCGATGGCGGCAATGCGCGAGGCGGCGGTGCCGCGCTCGATGACAGGGGAGGCGGCGCTCATGATGCCTTCCCCGCGGGCAGGCGCAGCAGGCCGCGCAGGCCGAGGCCGGAGGTGGACAGGCGTATGAACAGGGCGATCAGGAACGCGACATGGCCGCCGATCAGAAAGCCCTGCGGATGCACCTGGGCGCCGAGCGTCTGGGCGAGCGCCAGCAC
>NZ_RZOJ01000638.1:0-2151 GCF_003998845.1 Mesorhizobium sp. M4A.F.Ca.ET.022.05.2.1
GCTTTTTGTATGATGGGTGCGGCTGCCCCATCCCGATAGAATCGGGACGGGGCTCCATTTTTTTGTTTGAGCATGATCTCTTCCGAAAACCGGATTCCACTTTTCGGGATCATGCTTTAGCGATTTCGGGAAATGATCCCGGCAGGGCTAGACATCCCGGGAATCGGCGGCTATATGCCCGCCAACGCTGGGTTTTACCGGCCGTGTGGGTGTGTAGCTCAGTTGGTAGAGCAGCTGACTCTTAATCAGCGGGTCCACAGTTCGATCCTGTGCACACCCACCAAAAAAACAAACGAAATCAAACCGCTGTAGAAGTCGTCGGCCAGTCGTGCCGAGAAGGGGATTCGTGGCACACACACAAGCGGGCAGCCGAACCTGCTGCTCGAACGCAATTCGAGGTGCCGATCATGCCCGAAGTAGCAGCCCCGTTTGAAGCTGAGATCGTCCGCGACCTCCCCGATGATCTGTTAGGTCTCATCGGACAAGTGGTGGTCGGTTACACGCGTGTCGAGCATGGCCTGCTGAGTCTGACCAGCCTGCTGCTGCAGCTGAACAAGGCTGAGAGCCGCATAGTCCTGCTGCGCCAAATGCCAGCCCACGAGCGCCTCGACATGGTGCTTGACCTATTCGCCATCAAAGGAATCGAGTTAAAGACCGACGCCGAGCGGCTCCGTGACGACCTGGCCAAGGCTACCAGCGGTCGCAACAACGTCGCTCACGGGATCTGGTTAAGGCATCCGGCGAGCGGGCAACTCTACCTCCGGCTGACGCGCAGCGATTGGCCCAAGGACATGACGCTCGGAAATAAGATCAAGCGCACCGTGTTTCCGCAGTCGATCGAGTACGGAGTCGACGATTGCAGGAAGACGCTGGCGCTGATCGACAGGGCGTTGGTCGGTGTCGATGCGCTGGGTGCGGAGATCGACTCGGCGCTCTCAGAGTACCCCGAGCGGTTTCGGCCGCCTGCACCTCTCGTGAGCCGGCTCGGCGTGCGAAAGAAGGTCTTGGGAGGAGACGCCTAAGCCTCTTCACAACGCGGGTCGATGCAAGCGCGAGGAGTTTGTCATGAGATTCGGCAGAGCTGACGAGTGGAAGTTTCGTTCGACCTTCGATCCGGAGCGCCATCAAGAGTTGATGGGGGAGGCACCTGACTTCAACGTCCTTGTTGATCGGATCTGTGCCGAGGCGATTAACTTCAATCCCCAAATAGAGCCCCCCAACCGCCCCGAACTGGAACGATGCCATCGCCTGCAGTGCTGGTTTGAAGTGGAAAGGGGCACGTTTGACGCGTTCTTCAACGGCCCGACCGGCCTTCGTGCCCAATATCTTATCCACTCTGAGCAGGGGCAGGCAGCAAATGGGTTCTCAATTGCGGCCCTACGGCATCGGCTGTTGCAATTGTGCGACGAGAACGAACTGAAATTTCCCGGTGACAAATGGCCTGTCGCCAACTCGATCGACGCGGCGTCGGCCAGAATTTGGCGCTACGAGCCCGGGCGTTCGAGTCCAACGCATGATCTCGACATCGACGGCTGGGACAGAATGGGCAAGGTAGCTCCGGCGGGCACATTCTTGGTTGTTAACGGTGGCTGGATCGACGACGACACCGGGCATGAAGTGGTGATACCGGATAAGATCCGGCGCCGCTTCGAGATCCACGATCATGGATATTCGTGATTGGCAAAGCCCTACCGCCCGTCCTTCGCCCTCACGTAGGGGTGCCGGCCTGACTGCCGGCGTGTAAGGTAAATCCGATCTACTGCCCCCGCACTTCGTGCACTTCAGCCGTGGCAAAAGGCTTGACAGCCAATTCTTCTTCTTGCGCCGCGCGGTTGCTGTTCCGATGCGCTCGTTTTCCTTGCCCGGGGCGTCTCCCGACAGTCGGCTGGATTGATGCCCCATGGAGGCGTGGCGATTCCACCTCCATGGCGCAAGGACATCGATATCTATTTGTCCGATACCCCCGCCTCTGCGAAGCTCGCCATACGGGCGTGGCATTCCAGCGCCGAGCGCACGATGTTGACGGCAAGGCAGGCGCCTGAGCCTTCGCCGAGCCGCATGCCGAGGTCGAGCAGCGGCGGCAGGCCGAGCGCTTCGAGCAGGCGGCGGTGGCCGGATTCGGCCGAGACATGGGCAGCGATGGTGTGGGCG
>NZ_RZOJ01000639.1:0-2102 GCF_003998845.1 Mesorhizobium sp. M4A.F.Ca.ET.022.05.2.1
CCTGTAGGGATGGGCCGGCGTGACCAAAACGATCTGGTTGGGCGGCGGCGTCGGCATATGGCTGCAGGCGCCCGTCCACGGCACCAGCAGGAACTGGTAGACGAGGTCGCCCTCGCGATCGACAGGCAATGCATAGCCGGCTAATCGAATCGTCTTGTCCTGGAGATTGATGGACAGCGTCTCGCCGTGGTCCGGCAGTTTTGCCGCGATCATCGGCAGGTTGGCGTCTTCGGCGATCGCCTGCGTCGCCGGCCGCAGGTCCTTCCAGAAGATATGCGCGGTCTCGGCCGATGCATCGGCGGCAATGGATACAAGCAAAGCAGCGGAGAGCGCGATGGTTGATTTGAGATGCTTGCTCATTGGCTGCTTCCTTTGCACCTGAGTAAAGACGCCGCCGTCCACGGCGTCAACGCTCGAGCCGCATCACATGCCGGCGCGAGCCCGCGGTGCCGATCTCGTGGAAGCCTCGCACCAGGAACATGTCGCGAAAACCCATGAAGCGGTAGCTTGGCGCTGCCTGGTCGACCGGATAGGCCTCGATCACGCGCGCGCCCCTGTCAAAGGCATGGTCAATCGCCGCGTCGAGCAGTGCCGCCGCGAGCCCGCCGCCGCGCAGGGCCCTCGGCACATAGAAGCAGACGATCGACCAGACGCCCGTTTCGCTGTCGTCCTGAAGCTTTGAGAGCCTGCGATAGGTCTCGCGCGGCGCGACCGAGCACCAGCCGACCGGCTTGCCGTCGACTTCAGCGACGATGCCAACGGGCGTCCCGGCCTCGATCAGCCCCATCATCATGCGCTTCTTCTCGGCGTTCCGGGCGTGCTCGCGGCTGGAATGGCGCCAGGCCATGCACCAGCAATATTTCGGCGCGCCCGGCTGTTCGAAAAGTTCCTCGAAATCCGCGCGGGTCGAGCGCGTCACCTCCGCGAAGCGGATTTCGGCGCCGTCAGCCTTTCCTGGCGGCGATCCGCTCGATCGTCTTGGCATTGGTCAGTTCCTTCACTGCGTCCTTGCCAATCCAGCGCGCCGTCTTGTCGGTCGACTGCGCCAGGCGTTCGGCCACGGCAAGGGCAGCGCCGTGCATTTCCACCGAACGCTTGCCGATCGAACGAAGCGCCCAGTTCACAGCCTTCCTCACGAAATTGCGGCTGTCGGCGGCATGCGCCTCGATGATTGGCAGGAAGCCGAGGAAGGTCGCGACCGGCCATCATGGCAAAGGCCGTGCGTCGAACGAACTCCCGCTCGTCGGCCGCGAACTCTTCGATCAGTTCCTTCCAGGCGTCCGTGTCGACGAACAGGTCGGAGACGCCGTCGACGATATCCCAGGAATCGAAGGACGCCGCCCATTGCCTTGCATCCGCAGCGGAAAACCGCTTCGGGTCGGCGGTGACGGAAGCGATGAACTGCGCTTCCATGATACCGGTCTGCCAGAGTTCGAAGGCACGTTCATGGTTGCGCTTGATCTTCTTGGCGATCTGCCGCTGCACGCCGTGCGGAATACCCAGCGCGCGCTCGATCTTGATGCCGTAGCGCAACATGCCGCGGCGATTTTCCTCCGAGCCGATCGAGCGCAGATAAGCGACGATTTCGTCGGCGCTCGATTGGGGCGAAAGCTCGGCCATGGCGCCCCTATTTCTCCAGACGAGCCAGCAGGGAAGAGGTGTCCCAGCGCCGACCGCCCATCGCCTGCACATCCTTGTAGAATTGGTCGACGAGCGCCGTCACCGGCAGCTTGGCGCCGTTGCGGTCGGCCTCCGCCAGGCAAATGCCGAGATCCTTGCGCATCCAGTCGACAGCGAAACCGAAATCATATTTACCGGCATTCATCGTCTTGTGGCGGTTTTTCATCTGCCAGGAGCCGGCCGCACCCTTGGAGATCACCTCGATCACCTTCTCGATGTCGAGCCCGGCCTTCTTGCCAAAATGGATGCCTTCGGCCAATCCCTGGACGAGCCCTGCAATGCAGATCTGGTTGATCATCTTGGTGAGCTGGCCGGCACCCGACGGCCCCATCAGCCCGACCATGCGGGCAAAAGCATCGATCACCGGTTTGGCCCGGTCGAAAGCTGCTTGCTCGCCGCCCACCATCACAGTGAGCACGCCG
>NZ_RZOJ01000063.1:0-22185 GCF_003998845.1 Mesorhizobium sp. M4A.F.Ca.ET.022.05.2.1
ATGGCATGGCGCGCGGCGCCCGGCGTGCCGAAATCGTTGCTGACGCTGCCGACGGCCAGCACCAGCGTGTCATAGCCCAGCACCCGCGGCGGTATGACCTGCCTCCCGTCGTCGTCGAAGCTGGGCGCGACGAAGACCTGGCGCTTTGCACGATCGATGCCGACGACCTCGCCTATGCGGTATCGATAGTGGTGCCGGCTGGCATGGGCGATGTATTCGACGGCGTCATGCGAAGTGTTCAGCGCGCCCGACGCCACCTCATGCAACAGCGGCTTCCAGATATGGGTGCGGTTGCGATCGACAAGTGTGACGGAAAGCCGCCGTTTGCCGAACTTGCGGCCGAGCCGTGTCGCCAGTTCCAGGCCGCCGGCGCCGCCGCCCACAATGACCACGCGATGCAGGGACTTGTCCGCATGCGAGGGAGTCTCCGTGATCGTGCGGAACAGCGCGGCGTTGTTGGCAAGCACGGCTTCCGGAATCAATCGCATGCCGGGGGTGATGATCTGCATCGGTGGTCTCCGTGTCTTCCTCGGCGCGCGCCCATCACTCTTGCGACTCGTGGATGACGATGCCCTGCAGCATGTCGACCTCGCATTCCCACGGCTTTTCCGCGAGGACGCGCTGCCCATGCTCGTATCCTGCTTGCCAGCGGGTGCGGATGCCCGAGCGGGTGAAATCGATGTCCTTGGTGTGGTCCTCGCCGTCGAGGCGCGGCGAAAGGAGCCGGACAAGATGCATGACCGAAGGGCAGCCATAGGACGCCAACTCCTTGAAGATGGGATCCTCGCGCCGCTCCTCGGGGACGAGCTTTCCCATTTCTCGCACGACGTGACGAAGCCGATGTAGCTGCTCCTGGCGGGCCACGTGGCTCTTGCCGCGGCTGGCGTATTGAAGGTCCTTTTGCCGCCCCATCACTTGCCAGATCGATTTCGGCTCCGTGGCGCGCGGCTGCCACATGTTGACCGCAAAGATCAGCGCGTCGCGCCGCGGACGTGCGTCGAGCACCACCTCGATCGGCGTGTTCGAATAGATGCCACCGTCCCAGTACGGCTCGCCGTCGATGCAGACGGCTGGAAACGCCGGCGGCAAGGCACCTGACGCCATGATGTGCGCCACCGACAACGTCATCTCACGCGTGTCGAAATATTTGAGTTCGCTGGTGTTGACGTTGACCGCGCCGACCGTCAGTCGCGTGTGGCGCCCGTTGAGGTAGTCGAAGTCGATCAGATTGCTCAGCGTCCTTTTGAGCGGATCGGTGGTGTAATAGGATGCATTCTCGACGCCGACCTCGCGATTGAGCCCGAACATGGCGCTTGGGTTCGGTTCGAAGAAACCCGGGATGCCGCGCATCACCGTGCCCATGTTGGCGAAGATATTGCTCGGAACCATCATCCGGAAAAACTCGTCGAGCGGGCTGCTCCGGCAGACGCCGTCCCAGAACTCCTGAAGCCTCGGCAGGCGATCCCAGGGGTCGTTTCCGGCAATCAGCGCGGCGTTGATGGCGCCGATCGACGTGCCGATGACCCAATCCGGTTCAACGCCGCCTTCGACGAGCGCTTGGTAGACCCCGGCCTGATAGGCCCCGAGCGCACCACCGCCTTGAAGGACAAGGACGGTCTGGCGTTTGGGCTCACCCTGAGGGCCGATCTCAAGTGCCGCCTCGGAGACGGGCGGATTTCGCGTGATCCTGTTCATGGCCTTGTCGTTCCTCGTTGCCGGCTCAATGGGCGGTCCAGCCGCCTTCGATCGGCATGACTGCGCCGGTGATCGAGGCCGCTTCGTCCGAGGCTAGGAACAGGCAGAGCGCAGCAACCTGCTCCACCGTCACGAACTGCTTGGTCGGCTGCGCGGCCAAAAGCACATCCTTGATCACCTGCTGTTCGGTGATCCCGCGCGCCCTCGCGGTGTCCGGTATCTGCTTCTCGACCAGCGGGGTGAGCACGTAGCCGGGGCAAACCGCGTTGACGGTGATGCCCTGCTCGGCGACTTCCAGCGCAACCGTCTTGGTCAGGCCGGCGACACCGTGCTTGGCCGCAACGTAGGCGGATTTGTAGGGGGAAGCGACCAGAGCGTGCGCGGAGGCGACGTTGATTATGCGACCCCATTTGCGCGCCTTCATCGCCTGCAGGGCACGCCGGATCGTATAGAAGGAAGACATGAGATCGATCGCCACGACCGCTTCCCATCTCTCGATCGGGAAGTCATCGATCGGCGCGACATGCTGAATGCCGGCGTTGTTGACCAGAATGTCGACCGCGCCGAATTCTGCGATGGCCTTGTCCATCATCTCCGTGATGGCATCGCCCTTGCTCATGTCAGCGCCGTCATAGCGGACGGTCACACCGTGGTCGACGGCCAGTTTTTTCCGCAGCAACTCGATCTCGCCGGCATTTCCGAAACCGTTCAGAACGATGTTGCAGCCCTTGGCCGCGAAGGCTTCGGCGATGCCTTGGCCGATGCCGCTGGTCGAGCCGGTGATGAGTGCTGTCTTTCCATTGAGCATCGTCATTTCCTCTTGTTTGAGCCGCGGGCGCGAATGGCCAGTGGTTGCGAGCGACGGGCTGCAGCACCCCGGCTCTGGATCTGCGGACCAGTATGGCGAGCGGCCCGAAACTGCGGAAATGCCGTTGAGACATGGATTCGATAGCCGACGGTCAGATCGTGGTCCCGCATCCGAGGTGTCGATCGACCGATCGGGTTGTTTGACGTTAGGGCAGCTAGTAAGATCATCCGGCAACGCGGGGGCGTGCGTATGCGCGTTCGGTGAGGGAGCGTGCAGTGGAGATCAGCCAGGTCAGATACTTCTTGGCCGTCGCCAAGGAGCTGAATTTCACCAGGGCGGCCGAGCAGTGCAATGTCACGCAGCCCGCGCTTTCACGCGCCATCAAGCTGCTGGAAGACGAATTCGGCGGAGCGCTATTCCACCGTGAGCGCCGCTTCACGCACCTCACCGAGCTCGGCCGCATGGTCGAGACCTATCTCGAGGGCGTCTTCGAGAACTCGCGCCAGGCAAAGCAGATCGCCGAGCAATATGTGAATTTGAAAAAGATGCCGCTCAGGGTCGGCATCATGAGCACGATCGCCCCGGACGAGATTATCGAGCTCATCGCGGCTGTCCGGGGGCATCATCCTGGCGTAGAGCTTCACCTTTGCGATTCTGACGCCGTGAGCCTGAGGCGGAGGCTGCTGGAAGGCAACCTCGAGGCCGCCATCTATGCGTTGCCGTCGAACGTGCCCGACGAAGAAGTGCATTCCCTGCCACTGTTTCAAGAGCAGATGGTGATGGCGGTTCACCTGGCTCATCGCCTCGCCAACCAGCGCATGGTGCGGGTGAAGGATATGAGCAACGAAAGCTACATCCACCGCAACAATTGCGAGTTTGCAGGCTATGCGGATGCCATCCTCGCCGAGCAGGGCGTCACGGTCAGCCCGGTCTACTGGAGCGATCGTGACGACTGGACGCTGGCGATGATCGCGGCCGGGCTCGGTTTCGGTTTCATGCCTGAGCACACCGCCAAGCACCCGGGCGTGGTGGCCTTGCCAATCACCGAACCGGAGTTCTGGCGCGAGGTCAATCTTGTCACCGTACGCGGCCGCAGGCACTCGCCTGCAGTCGGCGCGCTGGTGCGCGAGGCCACGCAGAAGAAGTGGTTCGGCGAACGGGCGAAGGCTCTGGCCGCCGCCGCCGAGTAGTTTCGCTGTGCGGGGCGCCCTCCTTGGATGCACAGGCAGCGGATCTCCGGCACTGTCCGCGCTCAGTTCTTTCTTACCGTCGAGGTCACGGACTGGATGACCTCCGTCGCCATCTTGAACTGCGCGGTGCGGTCGGTGATGCCGTGCCGTTTGGCGATCCAGTCGAAATCGCTGTAGGCGGCGTAAACCGAACCATCGGGGGTCTGGTAGACCAGCACCCGCACCGGCCAGTCCAGGCCGGCCTCGGGATTGGACGTGATGAAGGTAGTGCCGAGCGCCGGATTGCCGAACATCACCAGCCGGGACGGCCTGACATCGTTGCCGGCATTCTTGCCAAGCCTTGCCTGGTCGATCACGCCGAAGAACATGATGCCCTTCTTCAGCACGTCCTTCTTGATGCGAGCCACGGTCTCGGCGACGGAATAGTCGCTCTTGACCGTGACGACGCCGTCGGATGCGGCGGCCGGAAGGGCAACCGCCATCAGCATGGCGGCGCCTGCAATCATGGTTTTCAGGTAGTTGGTCATGTCAGTCTCCTTGGTTGGATAGCGAAGTTGTCGGTCTTTGCGTGTCACGTCCTCGGCGTTTGCAACATGCGCGCAGTCGCGATCGCGCCGGCGAGAACCGAGGCGAGCACACCCACGCACGCGGCCCAGCCGATACGGTCGTAGAGCTGCCCGATGATGAAGCTGCCGGCGAGCCCGCCCGCATAGTAGGACGCAAGGTAGATGCCGCTTGCGGCGGCGCGATCGCGCGAGGCGGTCCGGCTCACATGCCCGGTGGCTATCGCCTGCGCCAAGAAGGTGCCGATGGCGACCAAAGCCATCCCGGCAAGAACGACCGGGAGGCTGGCGGCGAGCAGCAGAAGCAGTCCGACGATCGCCAGCCCGAGTGTCGCTCCGATCCCTCCGCTCGGACCGAGACCTGCCGCGACGCGCCCGGCAAGCGGGGTCGTCAGCATCGAGGGCAGGAAGACGAAATAGACCGCGCCCAAGGCCATCGGTGTCAGCGACAGCGGTGTCGCAACGAGCTGGAAGTTCACATAGGTGAAGGTGCCGATGAAGACGAAAAGGATCAGGAAGCCGATCGCGAAACAGGCGCGCAGCTCGGCGTTTTGCAGCGGAGCCTTCCATGCGGCGCGGGCGGGCTCGCCCATCCCATCGGCGCGCATCATTGCAGAGGTCTTCTGCAGTGTGAGCCAGACAAGGGCGGCGCCGAACAGATTGAGGCCGGCGAAGATCAGAAAATTGGTGGAGATGCCGAATGTGTCGGCGACGGCGGCTGACATCAGCCGGCCGAAGAAGTTGCTGGCAACATTGCCGGTCACGTAAGCCGCAAGCGCGCTCGTCGTCTGCCGCGCGGAGAAATGCTCGGCCAGGTAGGCCATCGTCAGCGTAAAGGCGGTCGACATGCACAAGCCTTGCGCTACGCGCAGCAGGGCGAAGACCACAATGCTGTCGGTCTGTGAAAGCAACGTCGTCGGGATCGCCAAAATGGCCAGGCTGATCCAGATGCCGTTGCGGCGATCGATGCCGCGACCGAAGAGCGCGACGGCGATACCGGCCACCGCCATGCCGAAGGTGCTGGCATTGACGGCGAAACCCATGGTCGCGCGACTGACGCCGAATCTTGCCACCAGCGAAGGCAGGATGGCCTGAGTGGCGAACAGGTCGACAAGCGTCAGAAACGCGATCAAGGCAATCAGGCCGAAGCGCCAGCTGTCCGCGGCAACCATGCGGAGCCGCCTCGGTTCGGTATGTTCACTGGACGTCATGTCAGGCTCCGTGGCCACACGTCCCCAGGCCATCGCCCGAGGACGCGATTTTATTGCTGATGCTGGGATCTGCTGACCGCGACGAGCGGCTCACATCATGTGGTCTTCGTGCATCGCAGGCGGCAGGACGTCGGCCGAATAGAGCACCGCTGGAACCTTGCCGTTGTTCTTCCACCAGTGGGCGAGCTGGCCGAACTCGGCCGTCGCGTCGCCGGCCGGATGTTCGATGCCGACCTTACAGGTGCTGCGGTATTCGGTGATCGAGCCCTCGACCACCAGAATGTTTGCCGGGCGGACATTGTGCTCATGCCACGGCACTACGCCGCCAGGCTGAACAACGAGCTTGCGCAGGCGCAGCATGTTGCCTTTCCAGCCTTCGCCCTTGCTGCTTAAATCGATTGCGGAAAGGACCGTGTCGGTCACGCCGACCGGTTTACTGGGATGTTCCTGGATGTCGGTGGTGGCGGCCTGGCCAGCAGGGCAGTCGCCGGCGAAAACCGGAGCCACCGAGAACGCGGCGGTCGCGGTGAGAAGTCCGAGTGTCAACGCCAACTTCAGCGGCACCCGCAATGCAATAGTCTTGCAAGCCATGTCTAGTTCTCCTTTGTCGGTGCCCAATCGCGGAAGCGGGGCATGAGTGGAGAGTGACGGCAGCCTCGACGAAAGAGAAATGCTGACTGGCTCTTAATTCGATACCTGAAAACTATGATGGACAACCGCGCCAACGAGACTGTTTCGCCACGACATTTATCGCGGCGTTAGACTTCATTTCGAATGCTACGCAGCCGTTTTCCTGGCCGGCAGATCTATGCCGCTTTCCGGCCAGCTGTGTGCCTTGACACTGTTCACGAAGGTCGAGGTCGCCGGTGAGAACCGGCGGCCCGACACGACGACCAGCGAGACCTCCCGCCAAACCTCGGGGTCGATGACAGGCCTGATCTGCAAGCCCGGGATGACGGCGCTGAATTCCGGGATGAAGCAGATGCCAAGTCCACCGGAAACCATGTTCTGGATCCAGTCTTCGCGCTCGCTGGCGTAGGATATCCTGAGCTTCACACCGCGGTCATTGCAGAGACCGGCGAGGTGGTCGCGATACTCGCAATTCAACCTTCTCAGGTAGTTCTCGCCGTCGAGTTCGGAAATGGCGACATTGTCGTTGCGAGCCAGCCGGTGACCGTTCGGGAAGGCCAGGACGAACCGCTCGCGATAGAGCGGAGTGACGTCGAAACGCTCCGGAAAACTGTTGCTGGACGCCATGATGGCGACGTCGATCTCGCCCGCTTCAAGCAGTTGCGACAGCGAAGCCGGCACACCCTCCACCAGCTGCAACTGGATGCCCTGCTGGCGTCTGTTGAAATCGGCCAGCAAGCCGGTGAAGCGACGCGGACCAATGGTGCACATGACGCCAACCTTGAGATTTGCGTTTTCCAGGCAAAGGAATTTCGACGCCTCCTGGCGCACGCCGGTCACCTCGTCGAGGATCTGCTGGAACCGCGGGCGTAGCAGGGCACCCAGATCGGTAAGGTGGGTCAGGTTCCGTTCGCGGCGAAACAGCAGGCCGCCGACCTCATCCTCCAACTGCTGGATGGCGCGCGACAGCGCTGGTTGGGTGACATTGCATTTTTCGCCGGCGCGCGTGAAGTTCCGCGTCTCGCACACGGCCAGGAAGTAGCGGATGTGATGAATGTCCATGCCGGTTTATCCCTCTGCTGCATAGATGCATGTGCAGGTTGGAACCGTGCCGCAAACCATTCCATCACGCCAATGCACGGGGGCTATGAAGTCGATAGCGTTTCGTCATGCGCCAATGGCGGGCCAGGGCCCGCCATCAAACCGTGCAATAGTGCTCGGCGCCGGGAAGCGTCAGCTGTGATGGCCCAAGGTGAAGAGCTGGGCGCAGAACTGAGCATGCGGCTTGCTCATGGCGGCGTCGTTGCATTCCTTCATCATCGCATCCTGCGTCGCCTTCGGCATGGCTTTCCACGCCGTCTCGAAGTCGGCACTCGACTTCATCGCCTTCATGCCGGAATCGGTGAAGAAGGGCTGCATGTTGGACGGTTCGTCGAGCGCGCCGGCGAAGGCAACGCCGCCGAGCTTGGAAATGGCAAAGGCACCGAGGCAGATAGCTTTTAGATTCATTTTCAAGTCCTTCTCTGATCGGGTAGTCGCCCTATCGACGACCGTTTGACTGATTGACAGCAAGTCAGAATTTCCGAGTTCCTCATTGCTGAGTTTGATCTTGCGACGACCAGCCGGCAACCTGCCAATGCCATCTGCGTATCGAGGTTATGCCGGGCATGCATCTCGTAGATGTCTACGGTCGCACCGCTAGTTAGCTCCGCCCAAAGCGAGGACGTTGGCGCAGAATTGGGCGTGGGGCTTACTCATCGACGGGTCGTTGCAAGCCTTCGTCATCTTGACCCGGTCATGCTTCGGCACGGCGAACCAGGCCTTCTTGAACCCGGCCATCGGTTTCATCGTCTGCATCGTGGCGTCCGTATAGAACGTCGGCAATGCGGCGAGGTCATTGAACGGGTCAGCTGAAGCCGGGCTCGCACCAAGACCAATTGCAAGCGCAGCCACACAGACGAGTGGTCTTCTCATCATTCACCTCCTGTTCCAGGCCGCGGTTCTGGCAACGATGCCAGAGTTGGTGACACGCATCGCCTGGCCTGATCGGGAGGAAGAGTGCGGCCCGAAAAGACCGGCAGCCAATGCAATCTGCCTATGGACTTCATGCCACCTTGGCATTTCGGCTGAAGAAGAAGATGCGGCAGTCTCCTCACCAGTCGCCCCGCCAGCGACTTTGGGATGGAGACCAAGAGATGCACGTCCAGTCCGGAACGCGAATTGACCAGGCCATCATTCCCGGGACGCGTTCCCGGCTGGAAGAGGGGCAGTCTGTCGACATCATCCTGGCAAGTGATGCACACGGCGCCTTCGTCTGGGGCGTGCTCGACCGCCTGCTGGATGAGCCGAACCTTGTCTTCAGCGCAGTTACAGCGTCCGGTTTCGGAGCTGTGGAGGCGGCGGTCCTGGCCTACGGCTTGAGCCTTGGCGGCCGGCGTGGCGCTCGGATGGCGCTCACCAACTTCTGGCGGCGCGTCAGCCACGCCTCGATGTTCTCCATCGACAGAGCCAGTCTGCTTCGATCGATACTGGAACAGTCGATCGACATCGAGCAACTCCGCGACGAGCGCTGCCCGGTGAAACTCGGCGTCCTGGCCGTCAACGCCGGCACCGACGCCGTGAAGGTCTTCACAGGCGAGCAATTGTCGATCAACGCTATCGTGGCGGCAGCCACCGTCCCGTTCCTCTCCCCGCCTGTCGAAATCGACGGCGACAGCTATTGGGGTGATGGCGAACTCTCGCAGTTGCCGCCTGCTCGGTCGCCGAAAACCAGCCATCGCCTGATCATCGCAGGTAGGCCTTCACTGTTCACGACACTATGTCCGGATCGCAGCTTCTCCTCCACCCATTGCACGACCAAATGCGCGCCGGTTCACACCATCTTCGACAGTCAATACCGAGGTGGGGCTGCGCTCTTCGCGAGACCCTGGATCGACTGGGGTGAACTGACTGGCATGCGTGACAGAGGTCGGCAATGTGCCGAAGGCTGGCTTGTCGCCGATCTTTTCGGCATCGACGAACGCCCAGCTGTCGGCTGCCGAGTCCAACACATATAGGCGCGCCTCCCTCCCGCCTAGCAGCGTCTGCTTCGCATACTCCCGAACGCAGGCGCCAAGCCCTCCGGTGGCCCCGCCGGAGGGCTTTTTCGCATCGCTCTCCAGAACATAGTGGCCGCGTATCAATTCCATGCCGAGACAGCATTTCAGCTCGGCATCACGATCGGAGAGAGTGCATGCAGACGGGCCCTGCAGGCCGGTCTTTCCCTCGAAACACCAACCAGGAGACAAGCCTGTGATCAACACCAAGACCCTCATCGGATCGGCCCTCGCGGCCGCCACTTCGCTCGCCGCGACGGCGGCCTACAGCGGTCCCTCCGCCAAGCCCGGCTTCGCCTTCGAGAAGTGCTACGGCGTCGTCAAGGCCGGCCAGAACGACTGCCAGACCGCGACGCATTCATGCGCCGGCACCGCAACCACCGACAATCAGCCGGATTCCTGGCTCTACGTGCCCGCAGGCAGCTGCGCCAAGATCACCGGCGGCAGCGACAAGCCGAAAGCCTGAACGATCCAGACTTCGAACCGACCCTCTTGAATGGAGCAGACCGATGTCCCGTGCGTTTCAGCCCCTCGCGATCCCCGCATCAGCGGGCATCGGTCTTCGCTCCCCCCACATCTCGGAGATGCTGACGCGACGGCCCTCCGCCGGCTGGCTCGAAGTTCATGCCGAGAACTACATGGGAGACGGCGCCTGCGTCGAGGCGCTAGAGCGGCTGCGTGAGATCTACCCGCTCTCGGTGCATGGCGTTGGCCTGTCGCTCGGCAGCGCGCGGGGAGTTGACCGTGCCCATCTGGAGCGCCTGCGCAAGGTCTGCGCGCGCTTCCAACCCGATCTGGTCTCGGAGCATCTCGCCTGGAGCGTTGCCGACGGCGCCTATCTCAACGATCTCTTGCCGCTGCGCTATGACGAAGAGGCGCTGGCCGTCGTTGCCCGCAATGTCGAGACCGTCCAGGACACGCTGAAGCGGCAGGTGCTCATCGAGAACCTGTCGGCCTATCTGGCCTTTGCGGACTCCTCGATGAATGAGGCCGAATTCCTGGCCGAGCTGGTGGCTAGAACAGGCTGCGGCCTGCTGCTGGACGTCAACAACGTCCAGGTTTCGGCGCACAATTTGCAGTATGACGCCAAAGCCTTCATCGATGCGCTGCCGGCCGACGCGATCGGCGAAATCCATCTTGCCGGCCACGCGATCAATCAGGTCGGTGCCGACACCGTGCTCATCGACGACCATGGCTCGCGGGTGCCGCCGGTCGTCTGGGCGCTCTACCAGCATGCCGTGGGCCGGCTCGGACCGCGCCCGACGTTGATCGAATGGGACACCGACGTTCCCGTTCTCGACGTGCTGCTTGGCGAAGCGATGTGGGCCGACATGTTGACCGCCTCGATCATGTTCAACCGTCGGCAGGTTGCGAGACGCAACCAAACGACCGAAGCCCGGTCGGCGCCCATCCGCCTTTCTCTCGAAGGTGAAACGACGACCAGCATGCCGGTGCTTGCGGCGTTTGCCGCTGCCAGAGCCGCCAGGCCGTCCATGTCCGCAGCGTTGCCGTCAATTGAGGAGGAATACCATGCTGCCGCTTGAACTCCTGCAGACCACCCTGGCGCGATCGGTGCTCGCCATGGAACCAGTCGCAGCCGCAAATGTGCTGACCGCCGGCAGGGCCGATCCGTTGGCCCGCCTGCGCATCTACCAGAACAACACGCGCAGTTCGCTGACCGCGGCGCTGATGGCGGCTTTTCCCGTCACCGTCCGGCTGGTAGACGAACGCTTCTTCCGTTATGTGGCGAGCGAGTTCATTCGACGCCACCCGCCGGTTGAATCCCGTCTTTCGCGCTATGGGGCCGGCTTCCCGCGCTTCCTGAAGACGATCGAGACGCTGTCTGACATGCCGATCGTCGCCGAAACGGCGCGGCTCGAATGGGCCATAGCGGAGGCACTCGATACGGCTTCGCTGCCGCCCCGCAGCCTCGCAGAATACGACAACACCGACCTCGGGTCCTCGCCGGATATCCTGCTCCAGCCTTCACTGCGGCTGATCGTCTCGCACTGGTCGATCCTGTCGGTATGGATGGCGCATCAACAGGAGACGGCGGCCGACGAAAGCACTACCTGGACAAGGCGTCCCGAACGTGTGGCGTTGTGGCGATCGGGGAACTACGTGCGGCTTTTTCTGCTCGACCGCGCGAGCTTCGCCTTCTGGCATTCGCTGAAACACGGTCTCGGCCTCGAGCATGCCACTGGCCGTGCCCTGGCTCTCGACCCGACCTTCGACCTGGTTTCCGCCCTTATGCGTCTGTTCCGCGACAGGCTCGTCACCAACGTGCGAGTCGCCGCGAATTCCCCCTCAAATTGATGGAGATGGTCATGACCGCAATATCCGAACACTCCTCGTCCAACCCGGCCGGCTTTGTCGGCTTCTACAAGCGTATCATCAAGCTTCCCGAACACATTCCGTTTTCGCTGGTCCAACTCGCCGCACGCGTCGCGGTCGCGCATGTCTTCTGGCAGTCCGCGCAGACGAAGCTCGTATCCTGGCCGGTGACGCTGCAGCTTTTCGCCAACGAATACAATCTGCCGTTCATCGACCCGTCGATCGCGGCGCTACTGGCCACGGCGGCTGAACTGACGGGCTCGGTGTTGATATTCCTCGGGCTGTTTTCGCGCCTCGCTGCCCTGATGCTGATCGGCGTCGTCTCCGTCATCCAGATCTTCGTCTATCCGGAGAACTGGGCGGAGCACCTGCTATGGGCGTCGTTGCTGCTGCTCGTGCTGGCACGCGGCGCCGGTGTGTTCTCGCTAGACTATGTCGCGGCGCGGGTTCTCTCGGCGCCTGGAAGGTGAACATTCCGACCGAGGGGGAAAAGCACGGCGCGCATCTTCATCGATCACGCCCACCCCGAGCCCAACAGCTTCAACGGCGCCCTGACCCGCGCCGCGCAGGGGGCGTTGTCTGCGGCGGGACACGAAGTTCTATGCTATGGGCTTCAACCCAGTATCAGATCGTCGCAACTTCACGACGAGACGCGACGCGAACTACTACCGTCAGCAGTCTGAGGAGGCGAACGCGGCTGCCCATGACGGGTTCGCGCCGGACATCCAGGCGGAGATGGGCAAGCTTTTCTGGTGCGACGCCTTGATCCTGCAGTTCCCGCTCCGGTGGTTCGGGCTGCCGGCGATCCTCAAGGGCTGGGTGACCGAGTGTTCGCGTCCCGGCGGCCGCATCTATGGCGGCGGCAAATGGTATGATCGCGGCGTCTTCGCGGGAAAACGAGCGATGTGTTCCGTCACCATCGGCGGACCGCCGCCGATCTATTCAGGCTGTGGACTGAACGGCCCAATCTCGGAGATCCTGTTCCCGATCAACCACGGAATGCTCTATTTTGTTGGCTTCACGGTTATCGAGCCTTTCCTTGTGCACACACCAGCGCGCATCAGCGACGGTGAACGCCAGAGGTGGCTCGATCGTTACCGCGAATGCGTCCTCAGCCTCGCGAATGCTCCGACGATCACGTATCCGAAGCTCGCGGACTTCGACGACGCCCATGTCCTGAAATCGGTGTGAAAGATGGGCACAAGCCCTTGCATGTCAAGGACTTCAGCGATTTCAATGGGATAGGCTGGTGCTGCGAGAGAGGATTGAACTCTCGACCTCTCCCTTACCAAGGGAGTGCTCTACCACTGAGCTACCGCAGCCGATGGCGGGGCTTCTGCCATAACGAACCGGCGAGCGCAAGGCCAAGAAAAACCTAAAGTGTCGCGCTTCATCGTCGCAAAACCGCCACGCGGTTTTGGGCGGCATGACCCTGAGTGTTGCATGTCGTTGTCCCGAAACCACTGCGCACTTTTTGGGCGACATGCATTGGCAATGCCGCGGCTGTGGAAGCCGCCTTCCTCGACATGGCCGCGCCACAATGTTGGCTATGCCTCAGCAAGGTTGGCTAGTCAGCCGGCCGGGGATGGGACGATGAATGACAAGGCAAATCCACCGAAAAAAGGCGCAGGCGACCGTAAGGACCGGCTCGCCGAAGCCTTGCGCGCCAATCTCGGGAAGCGCAAGGCGCAGTCGCGCTCGCGCCGCTCGGGCGACGCCGACAAGCGGCGCGCCAATGAGCCCGATCAGCGGCCGGAAGGATTGCCGACTGCTGGAAAAATGCACAAGGACTAGCCCAAACCGGCCACACTGCTCCGCCACACTCGGCGCAGGGGACCCAGAATCCTTGAACCAAGCCGGCCAATGGTCTAGACGGGCCGATACTCAAACGATTGAACCGGCCGTTCCGGCCGAGGGGACATTCTCTCATGGATCGCATCAGAATTGTCGGCGGCAACAAGCTCGCCGGAAGCATTCCGATCTCCGGCGCGAAAAACGCGGCATTGCCGCTGATGATCGCCTCGCTGCTCACCGACGACACGCTGACGCTGGAGAACGTGCCGCATCTGGCCGATGTCGAGCAATTGATCCGCATCCTCGGCAATCACGGCGTCGACTATTCGGTCAACGGCCGTCGTGAGAAGCAGCAGGAAGGCTATTCGCGCACCATCAATTTCTCCGCCCGCAACATCGTCGACACCACGGCGCCGTACGAACTGGTGTCGAAGATGCGCGCCTCCTTCTGGGTGATCGGGCCGCTGCTGGCCCGCATGGGCGAGGCAAAGGTGTCGCTGCCGGGCGGCTGCGCCATCGGCACGCGCCCGGTCGACCTGTTCCTGGAGGGCCTGCAGGCGCTCGGCGCCGATCTCGACGTCGACACCGGCTATGTCATCGCCAAGACCAAAAACGGCCGTCTCGTCGGCAACCGCTATGTGTTCCCGAAAGTGTCGGTCGGCGCCACTCATGTGCTGATGATGGCTGCTTCGCTGGCCAAGGGCGAGACGGTGCTGGAAAACGCCGCTTGCGAACCCGAGATCGTCAACCTCGCCGAATGCCTCAACGCCATGGGCGCCAGGATTTCCGGCGCCGGCACGCCAACCATCACCATCGATGGCGTCGAGGCGCTGTCGGGGGCCCGCGTGCGCGTCATTCCCGACCGCATCGAGACCGGCACCTATGCGATGGCGGTGGCGATGACCGGCGGCGACGTCGTGCTCGAAGGCGCCCGACCAGAATTGCTGCAGACCGCGCTCGATGTCATTTCCGAGACCGGCGCCGAGATCACGCCGACCAATTCCGGCATCCGCGTCCGGCGCAACGGTGCCGGCATTGCGCCGGTCGACGTGACGACGGCGCCCTTCCCGGCCTTCCCGACCGATTTGCAGGCGCAGTTCATGGGCCTGATGACCATGGCCAAGGGCAAGTCGCGCATCACCGAGACCATCTTCGAGAACCGTTTCATGCATGTGCAGGAGCTCGCCCGGCTCGGCGCCCACATCACGCTTTCCGGCCAGACGGCCATCGTCGACGGCGTCGCCAAGCTGAAGGGCGCGCCGGTGATGGCGACCGATCTGCGCGCCTCGGTCTCGCTGGTCATCGCTGGCCTTGCCGCCGAAGGCGAGACCACGGTCAACCGCGTCTATCACCTCGACCGCGGCTTCGAGCGGCTGGAGGAGAAGCTTTCCGGCTGCGGCGCGGTGATAGAGCGGATTTCGGGCTGACGGCCGCAAGGCACCCGTTGCAGACAAAGAGGCCTTCAACTCGTTTTGGAATGGCCAATTGTTAAAAGTCGGCGCCGCCCCTCATCCGCCTGCCGGCACCTTCTGCCCGTAAACGGGGGAGAAGTCCGCTGGCAAACCTGAGCCGGTTGCCTTGACAGAAACCCTGTGCGGTTGCGCGGAATGGAAAGACCGCCTAACACGAAGCTTGAAACCAACGTTAGGTACAAATTCCGCATGGCTCTCAAGCTCATCGCGCTCGACGACCAGGACCTGGGCATCGTCTCGGCCCATGTCCAGGACGCCGTGATGAAGGTCTCGGACCTCGAATTCCTGCCGGCGGCCAAGCGCTTCGTGCTGACCATGAACCGTTTCGTCTGGGAGGCGAAATCCAGCCTGTTCCGCCAGCACAATGAGCGGCGGCAGGCGGTGCTGCATTTCGACCGCGTGCTAGGCGCCAAGACCAGCGGTATCGCCCGCGACAAGCCGGCCGAGGTGCTGTCACTTTTGGCGATCAGCTTTGTCGAAATCAGCAAGCCCGCCGGCATCGTCGAGCTTATCTTCTCCGGCGGCGGCACGATCATGCTCGATGTCGAGTGCATTGAGGCGCGGCTTGCCGACATAGGCGGCGCCTGGGAAGCCTCCTCGCGTCCCGTGCACAGGGCTTGAGCGCAGCAGATGGCCATCACACTCAGCCATTCCGACGCCGATTTCGAGCAGCGTTTCGCCGCCTTCCTGACGACCAAGCGGGAGGTGTCGGCCGATGTCGACGCCGCGGTGCGCGAGATCGTCCAGTGCGTGCGCGCCGAGGGCGACAAGGCCCTCATCGACTATACGCTGAAGTTCGACAAGGCCGACCTCGCCAGGCTTGGCGTCGCCGTCTCCAAGGATGACATCGCCAAGGCCTATGCCGAGGCCGATCCGCAAACGGTCGAGGCGCTGCGCTTCGCCCGCGACCGCATCCGCTCGCATCACGAGCGGCAGAAGCCGAAGGACGACCGCTACACGGACGCCGCCGGCGTCGAGCTCGGCTCGCGCTGGACGGCGATCGAGGCTGTCGGGCTCTACGTGCCGGGCGGTACCGCAAGCTATCCGAGCTCGGTGCTGATGAACGCGGTGCCGGCCAAGGTTGCCGGCGTCGAGCGCATCGTCATCGTGGTGCCGGCGCCGGGCGGCGTCATCAACCCGCTGGTGCTGGTGGCGGCCGATATCGCCGGCGTCTCCGAGGTCTACCGCGTCGGCGGCGCGCAGGCGATCGCCGCCCTCGCCTATGGCACGGACACGATAAGGCCGGTCACCAAGATCGTCGGGCCCGGCAACGCCTATGTCGCGGCGGCCAAGCGCCAGGTGTTCGGCACGGTCGGCATCGACATGATCGCCGGACCGTCGGAAGTGCTGGTGGTGGCCGACGGCAGCAACGACCCCGAGTGGATCGCCGCCGACCTTTTGGCCCAGGCCGAGCATGACGTGTCGGCGCAATCGATTCTGATCACCGACGACCCCGCCTTCGGCAAGGCGGTGGAGGAAGCCGTCCAGCGCCAGTTGCAGAACCTGCCACGCGCCGAGACCGCCGCTGCAAGCTGGCGCGATTTCGGCGCCGTCATCCTGGTGCCGACGATCGAAGCCTCGCTGCCGCTGGTCGACCGCATCGCCGCCGAACATGTGGAACTTGCCATCGACGACGCCGAGGCCTTCCTTGCCAGGATGCGCAATGCCGGCGCCGTCTTCCTTGGCCGCCACACGCCCGAGGTCATCGGCGACTATGTCGGCGGCTCAAACCACGTGCTGCCGACCGCGCGCTCGGCGCGCTTCTCATCGGGGCTTTCGGTGCTCGATTTCGTCAAGCGCACCTCGATCCTCAAGCTCGGGCCGGAGCAGCTGCGCACGCTGGCGCCGGCGGCGATCGCGCTCGCCAGGGCGGAAGGGCTTGATGCGCATGGCCGTTCCGTCGCGATCAGGTTGAACATGTAGCGATGTCCGACTACGACCGAACCCGCGCCAGGCTGATCGATGTCGAGCTCGACGAATCGATCGGCCGTTCGACGCCCGATGTCGAGCACGAGCGGGCGGTGGCGATCTTCGACCTGATCGAGGAAAACAGTTTCCAGCCGGTCAATGACGACGGCGCCGGACCGTACAGGCTGAAGCTTTCGCTGGTCGATTCCCGGCTGGTCTTCGCCGTGGCGCGCGAGGATGGCGCGGCCGTCGTCACGCACATCCTGTCGCTGACGCCACTGCGGCGCATCGTCAAGGACTATTACCTGATCTGCGAAAGCTATTACGACGCCATCCGCTCGTCGACGCCGAGCCATATCGAGGCGATCGACATGGGCCGGCGCGGCCTGCACAATGAGGGTTCGCAAACTCTGATGGACCGGCTTGCCGGCAAGATCGACATCGATTTCGACACGGCGCGCCGGCTGTTCACGCTGGTCTGCGTGCTGCACTGGCGAGGCTAGGCCCTGGCCTCGCTGCCGCATTCGGTCCTCTTTCTGTGCGGCATGAACGCCGTGCGTTCGCCGATGGCCGAGGCGCTGGCGCGGCGCATGCTGCCCTCGGCCATCTTCGTCGCCTCGGCCGGCGTGCGCGCGGGCGAACGCGACCCGTTCGTCGACGCGGTGTTGACCGAGGACACGCTGTCGCTCGGTGAGCGCCAGCCGAGGACCATGGACGAGCTGGAGGACGACTATTTCGACCTGATCGTCACGCTTGCGCCGGAGGCGCACCACGCGGCGCTCGAGCTCACCCGCTCGCTCGCCGTCGAGGTCGAATACTGGCCGATGCCGGACCCGACGGATGCCGGCGGCACGCGCGAGCACATCATGGCCGCCTATCGCGATGTGCGCGAGCGCCTGAAGGCGCGCATCGCCAGACGTTTTCCCGCATCCGAGGCAAAAAGCGCCTTGGATTAAGCGTGTTCACAAGCGGACGATTATCATATAGGTTCCGCCGAAATTCCGGCCGGAGTCGGATGATTTCCGGTCGGTTCGGCCGGAAATCATCCGACTCCGGATCAAAGAAGTAGAGCATGATGTCGTCCGAAAACCGCTTGACACATTTCGGCATCATGCTCTAGGCGCCGGAACCGAAATCCAAGCAAAGGTATCGAATGCCGAAGGAAGAAGTCCTCGAGTTTCCGGGTGTGGTCACGGAACTGCTGCCCAACGCGATGTTCCGGGTGAAGCTCGAAAACGAACACGAGATCATCGCCCACACGGCCGGCCGCATGCGCAAGAACCGTATCCGCGTGCTGACCGGCGACAAGGTCCTGGTCGAGATGACGCCCTACGACCTGACCAAGGGCCGCATCACCTACCGTTTCAAGTAACAGCCCGGCGCGACCCCAGATGAGCATCCTGCAGAAGCTCGTGCTTGCCTCGGGTTCGCCGCGCCGCATCGAGCTGCTGCAGCAGGCCGGCATCGAGCCGGACCGCGTGCTGCCGGCCGATGTCGACGAGACGCCGCTGCGCGCCGAGCATCCGCGCTCGCTGGCCAAGCGGCTTTCCAAGGACAAGGCCGAGAAGGCGTTCGCCTCGCTGAAGAGCGAGGACGACTATGCACCGGGCTTCGTTCTCGCCGCCGACACGGTGGTGGCGGTCGGCCGCCGCATCCTGCCCAAGGCCGAGACGATCGACGACGCCGCCAACTGCCTCGGCCTGCTCTCCGGCCGTTCGCACCGGGTCTATTCCGGCATCTGCCTGATCACGCCGGGCGGCAAACTGCGCCAGAAGCTGGTCGAGACCCGGGTGCGCTTCAAGCGGCTGCCGCGCGAGGAGATCGACGCCTATGTCGCCTCCGGCGAATGGCGCGGCAAGGCCGGCGGCTATGCCGTGCAAGGCCTCGCCGGCTCCTTCGTCGTCAAGCTGGTCGGCTCCTACACCAACGTCGTCGGCCTGCCGCTCTACGAGACGACGGCCCTGCTTGCCGGCGAGGGCTTCAAGGTGCATGCGAGCTGGCTCACCGCGCGCCCATGAGCCTGGACGACAAGGTCACGCCGCTGCGCCCCCGGCGCCCCTGCCCCGAATGCGGCAAGGCATCGGTGCGCGAGCACTATCCGTTCTGCTCGGCGCGCTGCAAGGACATCGACCTCAATCGCTGGCTGAAGGGCGCCTACGTCATCCCCGGGCGCAACGCAGAGGAAGAAGGCGAAGGGCCGGAGCAAAACCCGGCGCCCAAGGACGAGCCGTAAGCGCACGATATCAGCTGTTTTGCCGCCGTCTTTCGGTGGTTTTCTTTTCCCGGCTGAAATCCGTGCTTAGGCGCTGGACAGGCTGAATTCCCGTGCTATAACCCACGCGCTTTCTAGGGGCGCCGGCGGCGTCTTCAAGAAATCCGGCCTGCGAAATCTCGTTTGCCGGCGAGGCCCAGATAGCTCAGTTGGTAGAGCAGCGGACTGAAAATCCGCGTGTCGGTGGTTCGAATCCGCCTCTGGGCACCATTTTTTCCTTACAATGTCCCAACCACTACCGGGCGCCTTGCGCCAGACGCCGATTGGCGGGATGCTGCCGCAGGCGAACCGGGGGGCAAACCGGCACGCCGGATCGATATGGCTGCTGGAATGTCTGATGCCGCGAGCTTGCTTCGCCCTTGTTGCCATCGTTGCCTTGATGACGCCGGTAGAGGCAGGCGAGCGCGCGTCTCATCTGCTTGACCACGCCAGTCTCGCGACAGCCTATGCGCGGGAATCGGACACCGTCACTGCCTACACGACCGCAATGGCGCGCTTCCGCCTGCAACTCGGAACACGTCCCGGCCAAACCGGCCTCGCGGTTCCTCTTGAGCCGCGGCTGTTGCGGACGGAATTCAGCCAACGGACATGGCGCTCGGCGGACGGCAGCCTGCTGCAGGGCTTCGCCGGCAAGGGCGGCTTCCGGCTGACCGCCGGGAACTGCCTTGCCCAGATCTGCCTGGCCAGCGAATGCAGCGACGATGGCTGGCCGGTCTATGCCTGCAGCGACGGGCGCAAGCGCAAGATGTCCGTCACCGACTTCGTGACGGCGGTGTTCGACGGCGTGCCCTACCGGCGATTGAGCGCGCCTCCGGCGAAATGACGTCGCAACACGTCGATCTTTCTGCCCGACAGGTATACGGCAAAGACCGGCCTACCTCACCGCAAACGCTGCCTGCACGGCGCGGTTGACCGTCACCGGCAGGATCGACATGTGGTTCTCGCCGGCAGCTCGAAGCTGGCGCTGATGCGGGAGATGGCGTCCAGCCGCTCGGCCATCAGGCGGGCGAATTCGTCGGTGCGCGTCACCTGCTTGTGCTCCAGGCGCTTCTGCTCATCCTCGGCGCCGACCTGGAACGGCGCCAGCTTTTCCGTCTCGTATTCGCCGGCCGACAGGATCACTTGCGCCTCCAGCCCCTCGGGTCTGGCTGTTTCGAAGGCCTCCAGAAAAAGGATCGATGGCGCGGTCTTCCCAATGGCGATTGTATATTTGACAGACCCGTTGCCTGAATCCGGGGTGCGCTGTTATGTGAAAAGCCCATGAAACCCAATAAGTATATGATGCGAGCCGTTATGGTCGCTACGGAGCTTGCTCTAGTCTGGTTGGTTGCCCAATCCTTTTGGACGGGCAGGATTCCTCTCAAGGATCACCCCGTAGAGCGAGCTCTTGACCCATTTACTTACTGGGTTGAGTTGGCCGTGATCACTTTCGCCATCATAACCCTGCCGCTCTGGATGCTCTACCGCGAGCGGCAGGAGCCTAGGCCATGAGTTGGTTTGTTTTGGCAGTCGTGATTGTCGGGCTTGTTGTTCCGGCTATTCTGGCTGCGGCCTATTATTGGACCGACCTCGAAACCCGTAAAGGCCGTGGGTGGAATTGGCTGCGAGGCAAGGGCTTTTAGCGCGCCGGCCCTGTCCCGTTCCACCGGATGTATCGGGCTTTACTCCGCCGCAGCCTCATCCGCGCCGCGACCGGGAAGCGCCGACACCTTTTCCAGCAGGCCAAGAGCGCGAGCCAAAGTGTCGGGGGGTACCAGCTTATATGTGTCTGGATTGGGCGCGATGAAATCGCCTGCCATTCGGCGCGCGCCAAAGACAACCACTCTTGGTGCACGGGCCAATTTTGGCGCAGCTTCGCTCCAGCAGCGCCGCCTCTTGGGACAAAATCGTGAACAGTGGTGTCGGCGATCAGGGCGGGCGACGCCTTCGGCAGGGCGGACATTTCTATCTCCACTGGGGCAAGATCAGCGGCGGCGCAGCAGCCCCATCAGCACCGGGCCGCTGATCAGCGTGGCGACGAGACCGGCCGGAATCTGGCGCGGGAAGATCGCGGTGCGGCCGATCCAGTCGGCGGCGACCATGATCAGCGCGCCGAGGAGCACGGCGCCCACCGCCTGCGGCAGCGCGCGCGAAAGGCCGAGGCGGCGGGCGAGATGCGGCGCCATCAGGCCGATGAAGGTCAGCGGACCGACGATCAGGGTCGAGGCGGCGGTGAGCGCGGCGACCATCAGCAGGACGGCGAACCGGACTTTTCGCACGTCGAGGCCAAGCGCCATCACGGCGGAGGCGCCGAGCGGCAGCATATCCAGCCAGCGGATGAAGAGGGGAGCCACGAGGAACAGGCAAAGCGCGGCGGCCGCAGTGAGCAGCGCCGAGTCCGCATCGACGCCGTAGGTCGAGCCGGTCAGCCAATTGAGCAGCAGCATGGCGCGCGGGTCGCCAGTTGCGGTCAGCACCAGGATCAACGCATCGAACAGAGCGGTCAGCGCGACGCCGGCGAGCAGCAGCCGCTCCGGCGCGTAGGCGGCGCGGCGGCCGAGCGCAAGTGTCGCCGCCAGAGCAGCGAAGGCGCCGACGGTCGCCGCCATCATCTGCAGCGGACGGCTGGGGCCAGCCACGGAAAACAGCGCCGCCATCATGCCTAGCGCAGCACCCGCGCTGATGCCCAGCACTTCGGGGCTGGCCATCGGATTGCCTGTCAGGCGCTGCATCATCAAGCCGGCCAGCGCCAGCATGGCGCCGGCGGCAAGCGCGGCCGAAACGCGCGGCAGTCGCCATGACAGCAAGGGTGCCAACTGGTCGCCAAGGACGAAGCTCCAGCCGTGCGGCCCCGGTCCGTAGCAGAGCACAAGCGCGAGCAGCAAAAAGAGCGACAGGCCGATCGTCGCCAGCAGGAGGCCAGGAGGGCTCGCGCGCGGCAGCCGTTCGGCGGCAGGCGCTGGAAGCTCGGCGCCAAGCGCAAGGCGCGGCAGCAGCCAGAGCAGCAGCGGCGCGCCGAGAAGCGCCGTGATGGCGCCGGTCGGCAAATGATCGCCCTGTGGCCCGGTCAGCAGTTGCACGCCCTGGTCGGCGGCCCATAGCAGCGCGGCGCCAATCAACGGCGCCATGACCAGCCGCTGGCCGAGCCGGCGGGCGCCGCCTATGCGGGCAAGGGCCGCCGCCGCAAGGCCGACAAAGCCTACGACGCCAACGGCGGCGACGACAAAGGCAATC
>NZ_RZOJ01000640.1:0-2099 GCF_003998845.1 Mesorhizobium sp. M4A.F.Ca.ET.022.05.2.1
GGCCGGGACCGGCTGAGTCGACAGATCAACGAACTGACTTTCGGGCATGACGATGAAGGACGGCGAAGTCTTCGGCACGACGCAGGCGGGCGAACCCGTGCGCCGTTTCACCATTCGCGGCGGCGGCCTCACCGCCAACATCATCGGGCTCGGCGCCATCGTCCAGGATCTGCGGCTTGCCGGCCACGACGCGCCGCTGGTGCTGGGCTACGACCGTTTCGAGCCGTATGAGACGGACCGCGCCTTCTTCGGCGCCGTGGTCGGCCGCTTCGCCAACCGCATCCGCGATGGCCGCTTCACCATCGCCGGCAAGCGCTACCAGACAGAGCGCAACTTCCTCGACAAGCACACGCTGCATGGCGGCTCGGAAGGCTATTTCCACCGGCCGTGGACGGTCTCGCTGCATGGCCGGGATTTCGTCACGCTGACCTTGCATGACCCTGACGGCACGATGGGCTTTCCCGGCGCGCTCGACGTAACCTGCACCTACCGGCTCAAAATCCCCGGCACGCTCAGCGTCGAACTGACCGCCACGACCTCCGAGGAGCCGACGCTGTGCAATCTCGCGCAGCACTCTTACTTTAACCTCGACGACGGCGGCGCCGGCGATATCCTCGACCATCGGCTGATGCTCAATGCCGGCGCCTACACGCCGGTCGATGCGGAGATGATCCCGACGGGCGTGGTGAAGCCGGTCGACGGCACGCCGTTCGACTTCCGCCAGGCGCGGGCATTGCGCATGGAGAGCGAGGGCGAGCAGCTTCCCTACGACCTGAACTTCTGCCTCGCCTCCACGCACGGGCCGCTCAAGCAGGCCGCCTGGGCGCAAGGCGCCTCATCGGGCGTCGAGATGGAGGTCTGGACCACGGAACCCGGTCTGCAGCTCTATACCGGCCAGTATCTTGCGCCGTCCTCGGCAGGGCTGGAGGGGCGTCAGTACAAGGCCTATTCAGGCCTCTGCCTGGAGGCGCAGGTCTGGCCGGACGCGCCGAACCGGCCCTATTTCCCGCAGGCCACGCTGTGGCCGGGGCAGATCTATCATCAGGTGACGGAATATCGGTTCCGGCTACCTTAAGCGTGCCGATATTCAGGTGAGGCCGGCCTGCGAACGCTGGTTTTCCGCGCTTCCGGTGCTCATGTACTCAAGTACGCTCCGCTCCGGTTCTCGAAAACCACCGTTTTGGTCGCTTCGCGCCCGTCTTCGACTCCGACTCGGCCTGACCTGAGTCTCAATACACCTTAGCTAGTTGCCGAACGCTGCTCTCAGCGTTTCAAATGGCGCCAGGGCGCCGCGCACCTGCACGACCGCGGCGGCAACGCGATGCGCGCGCAGCGCCGCGTCGGCGGGGGCATGACCGGCAAGCCGGGCGGCGAGATAGCCGCCGTTGAAGGAATCGCCGGCACCGGTGGTATCGACTGGCGTCGCGACATGCACGGCCGGAACCGGCTGGAAGGCACCCTTGACGGCGATCAGCGCCGCGTCCTCGCCATTCTTGACGACGACCTCGCCGACAAGTCGGCCGAGCCGGCCGGCGGTCACCTGTGGTGTCGCATCGCCAAACAGCATCTGCTCATCGGGAAAGGTTGGCAGCGCGATGTCGGTGACGGCAAGTGCTTCGGTGATTGCCGCTTGCGCCTCCTCGCGGCTGCGCCAGAGCCGCGGCCGGTAGTTGGGGTCGAAGGCGACGAGCGAACCAGCCGCGCGCGCCTTGGCCACCGCATTGAGCAATGTCTTGCGCGAAGCCTCCTCTAGAATTGCCAAAGTGATTCCGGAAAAATAGACAAGTGCCTGGTTTTCAAGGCTTTTTGCCAAGGCGCCAGGGTCCGAAGCCAGTTGCCTGGCGGCGGCGTCGGCGCGCCAGTAGGTGAAGGCACGTTCGGCGCCGGTCAGCGTGATGGCGTACAGGCCGGGTCGGGCACCTGATATGACAGGACTTTGGCCGATGCCGATGCCGTTTTCGGCGAAGAAAGCGATCTGTCCCTGCGAGAACGGGTCGTCGCCGAAGGCCGAGACATAAGTCGCCGGCCGCTCGCCGCTCAGCGCATGCAGCGCCCACAGCATGTTGAACGTGTCGCCTGCAAAGCCCATGCGCCAGTTC
>NZ_RZOJ01000641.1:0-2095 GCF_003998845.1 Mesorhizobium sp. M4A.F.Ca.ET.022.05.2.1
CGGGGTGAGTTTTTGACCATGCTGGGGCCCTCCGGATCCGGCAAGACGACGACCCTCATGATGCTCGCGGGCTTTGAGGTGCCTACCCAGGGCTCTATTCTTCTGGAGGGGCGGTCGATTGACGGCACGCCGCCGCACAAGCGCGACATTGGCATGGTGTTCCAAAACTATGCGCTGTTTCCGCATATGACCGTGGAGGAGAACCTTGCTTTCCCGCTCAAGGTCCGCAAGCTCGGCAAGCCCGAGATAGAAGTTAGGATCAAGCGCGCGCTCGATATGGTCCGGCTCGGTGCCCACAGCAAGCGCCGGCCTGGTCAACTTTCCGGGGGGCAACAGCAGCGCGTGGCGCTCGCGCGGGCGCTCGTCTTCGAGCCCAAGCTCGTGCTTATGGACGAGCCGCTCGGCGCACTCGATAAACAGCTGCGCGAGGAGATGCAGCTCGAGATCAAGCATATCCACGGGGATCTCGGCATCACCGTGGTCTACGTGACGCATGACCAGGGCGAGGCGCTGACTATGTCGGACCGCATTGCGGTGTTCAACGACGGCGTCATCCAGCAGCTTGCCACGCCAGCCGAACTGTACGAACGGCCGCAGAACCCCTTCGTCGCCCAGTTCATCGGCGAAAACAATCGGCTGCATGGAAATGTCATCGCTCTAAACGGGACGACTTGCACAGTGGAGATTCCGGGAGCGGGCAACGTGCAGGCACTGGCAGTCAACGTCGACATGGTTGGTCGGCCGACCGTGTTGTCCTTGCGGCCGGAGCGCGTGAAACTGAATCCAACGCCCGGGTCGGTGCCCAATGTCTTCAGCGCGCGGGTGGCGGAGGTGGTCTACCTCGGCGACCATGTCCGTGCCCGGATGTCGGTCTGTGGCCGGGATGATTTTGTGGTCAAGCTATCGAATTCGGAGGGCGTGGCTCACGTGGAGCCCGGTGCCGCAGTGACGGTTGGATGGAGAACGGAGGATTGTCGGGCGCTGTGCGCTTAATGACATCGACTTGAGGCGCCGCCACTAAGGCGGCCGGGTGTTTCACAGCGCCGCTCCTATAATGGACGGCATAACAGGGAGGAGTAATAGAATGAGGACGAGCTCGATGGTTGCCCGCGCCATAGGCGTGACCGGCTTGGCAGTGAGCGCACTGTGGCCTGTGAAGCTCGCCTTCGCGGGCGATCAGCTGACTCTCGTTTCCTGGGGCGGAAACTTCCAGAAAAGTCAGCATATTGCCTATTTCGAGCCCTTCTCGGCGGCGACAGGGATCAAGGTAACCGAAGGCGAGTGGAGCGGCGAGTCAGCCAAGATTCGGGCTATGGTAGAGACCAAGACCGTGAGCTGGGACGTGGTGGACGGCGGCTACGGCATAGGTCAAATGTGCACCGCAGGGATCATTGAGACGATCGACTGGAACAAGCTGGGCCTCGATCCAGCGAAGTTCAAGGGCAGGCAGGAATGCGGGGTTCCGACGTCAGCTGCAGCCAACGTCATTGTTTATGATAAGGACAAGCTAGCAAACGGCCCGAAGACTATCGCCGATCTATTTGACCTGAAGAAAATCCCCGGCAAGCGTGGACTGAACAAGAGCGCGCAGGTCAATCTCGAATGGGCGCTTATCGCCGACGGCGTGCCTATCCATGACGTGTACAAGGTACTCGCCACACCGGACGGCGTCGATCGCGCATTTAAGAAGCTCGACACGATCAAGAAGGATGTCATCTGGTGGACGGCCGGCGCCCAGCCAGCGCAGTTATTGGCCGACGGCCAAGTCGTCATGACCTCAGCATGGAACGGTCGCGTCTATGACGCCGTCAAGAACTCCGGCAAGAATTTTGAGATTATGTGGGACGCAACACTGCTAAGTTGGGATTACTGGATGATACCCAAAGGCACCCCGCGGCTGGACGACGCTTATAAGTTTATTGCTTTCGCCAGCTCGCCGGAGGCGCAAGCTAAGATGGCAGGTCTCATCCCTTACGCTCCCAGCAACGAAGACGCCACCGCGCTTGTCGATCCAGAGATCCTGCCAAACCTTCCGTCTGCACCCGATAATATGAAAAATTCTTTGGATATCGACCTCGCCTTCTGGGGTGATAAC
>NZ_RZOJ01000642.1:0-2083 GCF_003998845.1 Mesorhizobium sp. M4A.F.Ca.ET.022.05.2.1
ACCGCTCTAAGTCAAAATGCTACAGCGTCCTTTGCGCGCCCGTCCGGACGCGCGGCGCTGTAGAAGCGCAGGAGGCCGCCATTTGCAGGCCGGCCTTACCTGCCCTTAGGCCGCGCCGCTGCCCCAGGGTCCATGGAACGCGCCCTGCTCGCCGATGCGCTCGAAGCCGTGCGCGCCGAAGAAGTCGCGTTGCGCCTGGATCAGATTGGAGGTGCCACGCCCCTGGCGGTAGCTGTCGAAGTAGGCGAGCGCCGACGACAGCGCCGGCACCGGCGAGCCGGCTTCCGACGCCCGCGCCACGATCCTGCGCAGTGAAGGATGCGCCTCCTGCATCATGGCGATGAAGGCCGGCGCCATCAGCAGGTTCGTCGACGCGCTGCCAGAGCCGAACGCCTCGGCCATCGTGTCCAGCATCTGCGAGCGTATGATGCAGCCGGCGCGCCAGATCTTGGCGATGGTCGGCATCGGCAGGCTCCAGTTGAATTCCTTCGAGGCGCCGCTCATCACCGCGAAACCCTGCGCGTAGGCGGCGATCTTGCCGGCGAACAGCGCCAGCTCCAGATCCTTGAGCAGGGCGGCCTTGTCGCCAGCGATCTTGGCGACGCCGATATTGCCATAGGCCTTTTCGGCCGCCTGCCGCTCATCCTTGATCGACGACAGCACGCGCGCCGCAACCGCCGCTTCGATCGCGGTCGCCGGAATGCCGAGCTGCTGCGCCTCGATGACCGACCATTTGCCGGTGCCCTTCTGGCCAGCGCGGTCGAGGATGATGTCGACCACCGGCTTGCCGGTCTTCGGATCGTCGGCGGCCAGCACCTTGGCGGTAATTTCGATCAGATACGAATTGAGCCGGCCCTTGTTCCAGTCGGCGAAGACGGCGCCGATCTCCTTGGGGCCCAGGCCGAGGCCGTCGCGCAATATGCCGTAGATCTCGGCGATCATCTGCATGTCGGCATATTCGATGCCGTTGTGGATCGTCTTGACGAAATGGCCGGCGCCGTCGGTGCCGAGCCAGGCGGCGCAGGGCTCGTCCTTGAACTTGGCGGAGATCGCCGTCAGCACCTTCTCGACGCGCTTCCAGGAGTCTTCCGTGCCGCCGACCATGATCGACGGGCCATGGCGCGCACCCTCCTCGCCGCCGGACACCCCCATGCCGATGAAGGTCAGGCCCGAGCCGGACAATTCGGAGAAGCGCCGCATCGTGTCGCGGAAATTGGCGTTGCCGGCATCGATGACGATGTCGTTGTCGGACAGCACGCCGCGAAGCGCCGCGATCTGCTCGTCGACCGGCTTGCCGGCCAGCACCATGATGATGATCGGCCGCGGCGGCCGGATCGCGGCGGCGAGCTCCTCCAGGCTGTAGCAGGGCACGACCATGTCCTTCAGCGGCCCGGCGCCCGCGACGAAGGCGTCGGTGCGCGACGGCGTGCGGTTGAAGACGGCGATGCGGTGCCCATGCTCGGCAATGTTGAGCGCCAGGTTGGAGCCCATCGTGCCAAGGCCGATCAGGCCGATTTCGGCTTTTTCCATCGTTTCTTCCCTGCTTTCCGAATTTTGTTGGGCCGTGTTTTGCCGGGATGATTGACGGGCCTTTGCGATGGCGTCAACCGCCTCGAGCAATTTGTCACTCGGCGCGGATGTCGATCGGTGCCTCGATCTTCACCACCTCGAAGTCCGAAACCAGAATATCGAGCCGCGCCGTCCAGCGGCCGGGAACCGGGATGATCAGGTTGTCGACGCGCCATGTGCCGTCGCCCGGCTTCGTCGCCGGTCGTTTGATCGGCTCGATGCCGGAATCGGGCTTGGACAGCACCAGTGTCACCGCCTTGGCGTCGAGCGGACCGAAATCGCCGCTCATGATCACCATCGAGGCGGCGACAGGCCCAGAATGGCCCGGCGTGATGCTGAGATCCGCCATCGCTTTCAGCGTGTGGATGTGGATCGACACCGGCTGCGCGGCGGCGATCGCCAGCGCGCGCGGCGGCGGCGTGAAGCGCCAGCCGGCGGCGACGGCGAAAATGGCGACGACGATCAGCACCTCGGCCCCGATCGAGCGCGCCAGCCGCCGCTGTACCTCCGTGGC
>NZ_RZOJ01000643.1:0-2078 GCF_003998845.1 Mesorhizobium sp. M4A.F.Ca.ET.022.05.2.1
GTGCTGGCGCCGCCGTCGCTGAGCGACGCCGAGGCTGCGACGCTGCCGATCGCGGCGCTGACGGCATGGTTCGCGCTGGCCGAGGCGACAAAGCCGGTGGCGGGCGAAACCGTGCTCATCCAGGGCACTGGCGGGGTGTCGCTGTTTGCACTGCAGTTCGCCACTGCCTTCGGCCTGCGCGCCATCGTTACGTCAAGCAGCGACGACAAGCTCGCCAGGGCGAGCAAACTCGGAGCCTGGCAGGTGATCAACCATCGCAGCCAGCCGGCATGGGACGAGGTTGCGCGCGAGCAGACCAATGGCGCCGGCGTCAAGCACGTGCTGGAAATGATCGGCGGCGACAACGCGCGGCGTTCGATCAATGCGCTTGCCGCCGACGGCCGCTTGACGGTGATCGGCCTGCTCGGCAGCATGGAGCTGAACTTTCCAATCCTGCCCTTCTTGCGCAATCGCCTCACCGTGCAAGGCATTTCTATCGGCCATCGCCGCAGCTTCGAGCGCATGAACCAGGCGGTCGAGGCGCTCGGCATCAAGCCCGTCATCGACAAAGTCTTCGGCTTCAACGAGGTGCCGCAGGCCTTCGATTGTCTGGAAAAAGGCCCGTTCGGCAAGGTCGTCATCACCACGACCTGACCTCCACCGGCTCCGTCACGGCAGCGGTTTCAATACCCCGATCACTGCCTTGCCGTCGGTGAAATACGGATCGCCGCCGCCGTTGCGGCCCGTTTTCGTCGCACCGATTCCGGCGATTTTGCTGGTCGAGGCCAGCATGCCGGCCTTGGTGAGATCGCCGATCAGGAAGTCGCGCTCGGCATCGATGTCGGGGCCGATGTGATGGGTTATCGCCCCGGTGTCGTGGCTGAGGCCGACGCCGCGGTCGAAGCTCGCCGCGCCCAGCCAGAGCGGGCGCCCGTCATCGCCAACCGTGTTGGTCTGCCAGAAGCGGACATGGTGGCGCTGGTCGGCACTGTCGCCGACCGGCCTTTCGAAGGCGAGACCCTGGGCGCGGCCTTCGAACAGCAGCCTGCTCATCGGCGCATCGGGATAGGGCCGGGAAAACAGCACGCTTTCGCCGATGTCGATGGCGGTTCTCAGCGTGATGGCGTCGGCCGTGTCCCAGCCGGCGACCGCAAAGGCGTGGACGACCTCCTTTTCGGTGCCGACAAGGCCGACATTGATCGGGTCGCCCGGAATGCCTTGCGGCGTATGCGTCACCATCTCGAAATGCTGCGTGCGGTAGCCGCGCTCGCGCCAGGTCCAGAATTCCGGCGCGGCGACGTAGGCCAGCCCGAGATATCCGGCGCAAAGTGCCGCCAGCCAGATCGCCGCGCGCCGACAAAGGCTTCGCTTACTCACGAGAGGCCACTCCCAAACGCATGCATCATTTTATGCGCCGTTGCATCGGTTGGGCAAAGGGAACCGCAGGTGGTCAGCGGCAGGCGCGATAGCCGCTCCTGCGGTTCTTTATGTCGAAATGGAAATGGTTGCGGTGGTCGTAATTATAGCCAGGGCCGAGCACCGTGGTGAAATACTGGCAGCCGTCGGCGCGGACATTGTTGAGGAAGCCGCGGGTGCGGAAGGCGAACAGGCCGGGCTTGCGCACGTCGATGTCATCGCCGTTGTTGAGCTCAATGCTCATCACGTCGAGCGCGTTGCCCTTGCCGTGTTCCGACAAGACACCTTCGCCCGCGATGTTGCGGCAGGAATAGCTGGATCCCTGGTGGATGGTCTTCACGCCCGAAAAATACCGCCAGCGGGCGGCCGGCACGAGCTCGTTCCTGGTCCAGGTGGCGAAGGTGGCGGCCATGTTGCAGGTCAGCGTGGCGGAGGGCTTCATCCCGACGCTGCCGATGGCCGAGACCCTGACCGGATAGTCGATGCCGCACTGGCCCTCATGGATCGGCTGCACGTCGGTGTATACGACGCCGAGGCGCCGCAATTCGTTGCGGCAATCGACTTCGCTCTGCGGCATCTGCTCGGCCGGCGACATCGGCTCGTCCATGCGCGGATAGGCGGCGGTCATATAGGGGTTGGAGGGGACGAGGCGCTGCATGCCGGTATATTGGGGCGCGGAATAC
>NZ_RZOJ01000644.1:0-2052 GCF_003998845.1 Mesorhizobium sp. M4A.F.Ca.ET.022.05.2.1
GCTGAAAAGCCAGTGGTGCCCACCGCCGCGCCGGCTTCTGTCCGGACCCGGCTTCCGCCTGTTTTTCGGCCGGCGCGGCCGGCCGAACCCGTCCCGCCGGTCCAGGAGGGACCAAAGCCCCCGACGGTCGAGGCGCAAGCGCCCGCCGAAAAGGCTCCGGCGGCGCCGCAGCCAAGCGACAGCCAGCAGACGGCGGCGCCACTCCCCAAAATCGCCCCTGCTTCGCCGCCGGAAGCGATCACTCCGGTCTCGCCGCCGGTAGAAAAGGCGCCGGCGCCGGTCAAGCCGGATGTCGCGGAGATGCCGAAGGCCCAGCAACCGGCCAACGAACGGCCAAGCCAAAGGTGGCTGACAAGGCTCCCGACGGCGCGACCACTCCGCCGGAAGCGGCGACCAAGACAAGCCCGCAGCCTGAGCCGCCCGCAGCCAAGCAGCCGAATGAGACCGTTGTCTTGAATGTGCCCAAGCCCCAGGTTCCGCCGGCGGCTCCCGCCAACGAGACCGCCCAGCGCGCTTCCTGGGTGAGCGACTTCAGCGGCGGTGACTGTTTCTACGCCACCATGACATCGGCAACCGACAACGCCGTCGCTATCGAGGGATTTGGCACTGCGGTCCAACCGTTCGAGCGCATGATGTCCGACTTCCAGGCGCGGTTCCAGGTCGAGCCGGATATCAGCGTGCGCCTCATTGAGCCCGCCCAATGCGAGGTCACCAATTTTCTGCATCTTCTCGGCCGCACCGGCGCCGACAAGCCGCGGCTCGTCCTCGATCGGACATTGGTGCCGAACGGCTCGCCGATCGGCGGAACGCTGGTGACGCGTGGCGGCCTGATTTCCAACGTACTCCTGATCGACCACAGGGGCATAGCCTTCAACCTCGATGACCGCATCGTCGCGCAACCTGACAGGGCGACCTTCAGCATCCCGATCGGGCTCGGCGCCGCCGACAAAGCCGCCGGCAAGGTGCTGCCGCAGATCATCCTGGTGATCACGGGCCCGCGGGATGTCAAGGCCGCCGTCTTCTCTGCACCAACCCCGGTTTCGGCGCTGCTGCCCAGGATCCTTGACGAGATCGAAGCCAACAGATCCGACTACTCCGCCACCGCCAAATATTTCCGGCTCGGCGGGTAGCATGGACGCCGATGTCGAGCCGCCCGCGTTCCTCCATCCCGGCCGCCACCCTGGCACGCGTGATCGGCCGCTGCCGCTGCGCCGCCTGATCGGCAGGATCCGGCTTGCCGCGATCCTGGTCGCGGCACTGCTGACGATCCTGTCGATCGGCCACGCCCGCGCGGAGTTCACGGTCTGCAATCAGACCCTCGACGTTGTCAATCTTGCTGTCGGCCAGAAGGTCGACAATGCCGACCAGACCGACGGCTGGTGGACCATCGGCGCCAACCAGTGCGTGAACGTCATTCGCGAGGAGCTGACCAACCGCTACATCTACATCTATGCGACGGACGTGTTCGGCCATGCGATCCTGGGCGGCTCGACCGAAATGTGCATCGACCGGCGCCGCTTCTCGATCCGCGGCATTAACGAATGCTGGCAGCGCGGCCACATCGCCGCGCGGTTTGTCGAAGTCGATACGCTTGAACAGGTGCGCTGGACCTTCTTCCTGACCGGAAACAGCCCGTGACTCACAGCATCGACACGAGCTTCAAGCGGAAAAGGGAGGCGCGGCTGGCGCTGCGCAGGCGCAAGCTCTGGCGCCGCTTCGGCGTTGGCCTTGCGGCGATCGTCCTGGCTGCGGCCGCCACGGGCTTCTATCTTACCGCCGACTATTGGTCGTTCGGCGACGAGGACGAGGAACTGCAGGCTGTCGAGGGCACAGAGGATGTCCCGGCCGACGCGTCGGTCTATGTGCCCGCCATAATCGATCTGGCCGGGGACCCGATGTGGATCACCCTCGCCCCCGATGCCGACACCTCGGCGAAAGGCCATGCGGTCGCGCGGCCGGCGGAGCTCGACCAGGCCGGGATTTCGCCGCAACTCGAGATCCTGTCCGACGTGATGCTCAGCGCCAGCGAGAAGTTCATGACCACCATCCCCT
>NZ_RZOJ01000645.1:0-2037 GCF_003998845.1 Mesorhizobium sp. M4A.F.Ca.ET.022.05.2.1
CGCCTATGCTGGCGCGCCGCGCCGAACAGGCCGGCGTGAGGATGGTGACGGTGCATGGCCGCACGCGCTGCCAGTTCTACCAGGGCAAGGCCGACTGGCGCGCCATCGCGCGGGTCAAGGAAGCCGTTTCGATCCCGGTCGTCGCCAATGGCGATGTCGGCTCGCCGGCGGAAGCGGCTGCCATCCTCGATCAATCGGGCGCCGACGCGGTGATGATCGGACGCGCGCATTATGGCGCACCGTGGACCGCCGGCAGGATCGCGGCGTCCGCGGCAGGAGAGACGGCGCCAGGCATTCCCGGAGATCGGCTGGCCCTGGCCGACTACGTCATTGGCCACTATCAGGATATGCTGGCGCTCTACGGTGTCGAAAGCGGGCTGCGCCAGGCGCGCAAGCATCTCGGCTGGTATCTCGATAGCCATGCCGCCGGCGCCACTTCCGGTCAACGCAAGGCAATCCTCACCTCTTTCGAGCCCGCTCGCGTCATCGCCGAACTGCGTGAAGTGTTCTCCAACCCCGCCGAATCGATGCGGAGCGCCGCATGAAGGCCACAGTTGCCCAAGGGCCGGACATGGTCGACGCCGCCAACATCGTGCTGAACACCATCCGCCGCCCGGTGATCATGGTTGATGCCGGCGGCTTCATCACCTTCGCCAATGCCGATGCGGAGGATTTCTTCCGCTCCAGCGCGACCATGCTTGCCCGCAACACGTTGTCCAAGCTCGTGCCCTTCGGCAGCCCGCTGCTCACCCTTGTCGACCAGGTGCGCGAGCGCCTGGCGCCGGTCAACGAATACCGGGTCGATGTGTCATCGCCGCGCCTCGGCATCGAAAAGGTCGTCGACCTTTACGTGGCGCCGGTGCCGGAATTCCCGGGCACGGTGGTGGTGATGTTCCAGGAACGGTCGATGGCCGACAAGATCGACCGACAGATGACGCATCGCGGCGCCGCCCGCTCGGTCACCGGCCTTGCCGCCATGCTGGCGCATGAGATCAAGAACCCATTGTCCGGCATCAGGGGCGCCGCCCAGTTGCTGGAACTGTCAGCCTCCGACGAGGACCGCGCGCTCACCCGGCTGATCACCGACGAGACCGACCGCATCGTCTCACTCGTCGACCGCATGGAGGTCTTTTCCGACGAACGGCCAATCGACCGCTACCCGGTCAACATCCATGTCGTTCTCGACCATGTGAAGGCGATTGCCAAGAACGGTTTTGCGAAACGGATCAAGATCTTGGAGGAATACGATCCATCGCTTCCTCCGGTCTTCGCCAACCGCGACCAGCTGATCCAGGTGTTCCTCAACCTGGTCAAGAACGCCGCCGAGGCGATCGGTTCGGACCCGCAAGGCGAGATCGTGCTGTCCACTGCCTTCCGGCCGGGCATCCGTGTTTCGGTGCCGGGAACGCAGGATCGCGTGTCCCTGCCGCTGGAATTTTGCGTGCGCGACAACGGTCCCGGTGTTTCGGAGGACATACTGCCGATCCTGTTCGACCCGTTCATCACCACCAAGCCGAACGGCTCCGGCCTCGGGCTGGCGCTGGTGGCCAAGATCGTCGGCGAGCATGGCGGCATCATCGAATGCGATTCGACGCCGCGGGGAACCACGTTCCGCATCCTGATGCCGGCTTGGAAGGAGACCGCACACGGTGTCGACGAAGAAGCTGAAGGAGACCGCTCATGACCGCACGCGGCAACATTCTGGTCGCCGATGACGATGCGGCCATCCGCACCGTGCTCAATCAGGCGCTGTCGCGCGTCGGCCATGAGGTGCGCGTCACTTCGAATGCCTCGACGCTGTGGCGCTGGGTGGCGGCGGGCGAGGGCGACCTCGTCATCACCGACGTGGTGATGCCGGACGAGAACGCCTTCGACATGCTGCCGCGCATCAAGAAGGCGCGGCCGGAACTGCCGGTCATCGTGATGAGCGCGCAGAACACGTTCATGACCGCCATCCGCGCCTCCGAGACCGGCGCCTATGAATATCTGCCGAAGCCGTTCGACCTGACCGAACTGCTCAACATCGTCAACCGGGCG
>NZ_RZOJ01000646.1:0-2026 GCF_003998845.1 Mesorhizobium sp. M4A.F.Ca.ET.022.05.2.1
CTTCTGCACGCCGGTCTCGGGGTCCTTGTCGCCAGGCTGGGGCGAGGGCTCCGCGAAACTCGTCACCGGCACCACGCATCGGTTCTCGATGCCAAGGTAAGGCATCCAGTGGGCGTATTGCGGGTTGCGGATGTTGGTGGTGCCGGAATCGGCATTGCCGCGCATGCGCTCCGGCGGTGTCGGCATGCCCCAGCGCAGAGTGGCGAGTTCGCGCGTGCCGTCGGCGGCGTTCCGCACCACCGGGGCGAACTGGTTCGGATAGATGTCGACCGAGGGTTCGAGGTTGCCGATGACGTCGCGCAGGGCGCGCGTCCACTGGCGGATCGCCTCCTGGCTGGTGGTGATGTTGTAGAGATTGCACATCGGCAACGTTTCCCTGGCAGTCGATTGATCCCGCATTTTCCACCAAAGCGCCAGTGCCAGGCGTTCGTTGAGTCGGCTGGGGCTATCACAGGCGTGAACAGAGGTCCGTCCCAGGCCGCTCAACCTCGGTGCGTTGACAGGAGCGGCGAAGCAGAGGAAAGTTTGGCAGCTGCTGAAGGAGGGATTCCGTGAAGAAGACCTACGCCAGGCCGGTACTGCTCAAGGCGGGCAAGCTTGGGGCGCTCGCCGCCACCACCATTTCTAAGGCTCCCTGAGCCAAAAGCTTTTGCTTCGACGGAGCGCTGAGGCATTTGTTGCCTCCGCATCGATCTTTCGCGCCCCCGGCTGGCCCCGGCGCCGGAAGATTTGCGCCGCCAATCCCTCCGCCGCCGCAACTCTCCGGCGACCGGGATCGTACCTCATCACTTTCGGGAAGTTAGGTGGCCCGGCCGCCGAGGGGGGGTGATGTATGGGTTGGCCGCCGGGCCTGACCGGCTTCTGCGACCTCGCCGGCTGCTTGAACATGCGCTCATGCTAATACTTGGGCAATAGCGACCTAGGGCCTAGGACCAACGTGTACGGCCTCCGGTTCCCAGCAACGTTTTACAATCATTCCCCAGCCGAAGCCCTCACGCTGTCCGCGCGTCGAGGCGCAGTGCCGAGAGGAACAGCAACAGCAGCGCCAGCGCGTTGAGGCAGGCCGCGGCCGCGTGCGAATATTCCCATTGCCGCCTGAGCATCTCCCAATTGTCGGGCAGCATGGTCCAATTGCGGGTCGCCCGGTTTACCGGAAAGGTGAAGCTCCAGAACACGAATTGCGTGGCGCCGATGGCGATGAAGGCGAGCGCCACAATGCCGAAGGCGCCGCCTGAGCGATAGAGCACGACCGCCAGTGCCGCGCTCGACAGCAAGGCGCCCAGCACGACGATACCGAACAGGCTCCAGCCGTCATAAGCGCGCTGCGCGGCGAGATAGCTGGTGCCGTCGAGCTTCAGTTTGCTGAACGTCGAAAAGAAATGCGCCCCCGCCGGCACGAAGGCCAGCGCCGCGAAGATGAAGCTCACCACTCTAAGGCCATAGATCGCCATGCAGCATCCTCCTTCCAGGAGAAGCTAGGGCAGGGGGCAGGCATGGGAAGGTGAGATCGAATGCCGGCGAAGGGCAACGGTTCCTCGCCTGCGATCTGATCCCGCGGCTCGGCGCCTCAGAATCCAAAGAACTGCCGGCCGATGAGATAGCCGAGCGCCGCGACGACCAGCGGAAACAGCGCCGGCGCCACCTTGCCGACCAGCGAAGGCCTAACCTCCTGGATCGGAGAGTCGGGGGTGGCGTTGTTGAGGTTCTTGGTCATCATATTAGCGTCAGCTCAACAAGTTAATTTTTGGCAAACGCCGCTACGGAAGGCCAGGCTCACTCCACCTTCTGCCGGAACTTCGAGTGGCAGCTCGAACAGTCCTGCAGGATGAGATGCAGGAGATGCTCCGCCGGCAGTGTGGCCGGATCAGGCTGCACGGCATTCGGCCGCTTGCCGAGCAGGCTGCCGCCATCCATCGGCAGCATCGCGCCCATGCGCATGCCCTCGGTGATCTCAGCCGGCGCCCTTTCGGCCTTGGCGGCGAGTGCCGAGGCGAGCCCGCCGATATGGCGGGCGAGCGCCTCGAAT
>NZ_RZOJ01000647.1:0-2022 GCF_003998845.1 Mesorhizobium sp. M4A.F.Ca.ET.022.05.2.1
GCACACGGCCTGCGGCATCTACGAACTCCGCCCCGACGTCTGCCGTGCCTGCGTGCCTGGCGGCGACGACTGCCTGATGGCTCGCCAGGCGCATGGGCTGCCGCTTGTTGGTCTCCCCCACAAGGCGGGAGATTGCTCTCCTACCCCGCTTGCCCCGCCTCAATCGGCCCGGTACCTTCCCGCTTGGCAGGGGCCGCGGAGGAACAAGCCTTGAGCATCGAATTCCTGTTGACGACGCTGATCGTCGTCGCCTCGCCGGGCACTGGCGTTCTCTACACGCTGAGCGCCGGCCTCTCGCGCGGCGCGCGCGCCTCGATCATCGCCGCCTTCGGCTGCACGCTGGGCATCATCCCGCATATGGCCGCCGCCATCACCGGCCTCGCCGCCGTGCTGCACACCAGCGCCGTCGCCTTCGAGACGCTGAAATATCTCGGCGTCGCCTATCTGCTTTACATGGCCTGGAACACACTGAAGGAGGGGGGCGGTCTCAGCGTCGACGAGAACCTCGCGCCGCGCTCGGCCGGCAAGGTGATCACGTCCGGCATCCTCATCAACATCCTCAACCCGAAGCTGTCGATCTTCTTCTTTGCCTTCCTGCCGCAATTCGTCAGCACCACCGAGCCGAACGCCTTGTCGATGATGCTGGAGCTCTCCGGCGCCTTCATGCTCGTCACGTTCATCGTCTTTGTCGGCTACGGCATCTTCGCCGCGTCGATCCGCAGCCATGTAGTGTCGCGGCCTAAGGTGCTGACCTGGATGCGCCGCACCTTCGCCGGAGCCTTCGTCATGCTAGGCGCCAAGCTGGCGCTGACGGATCGCTAGTTCGCTGCCACGGCCGGTTCGCCTTCGGGTTCGGAAGCCTCATGGCTTCCGGAACCGGGCGTAGGCCGAACGCCAAGCCGCCAGGCCGAGGGCGGGACGCCGATCGCCTTCTTGAAGGCGCGGCTGAACGCTGCCTCGGATTCGTAGCCGATCTCCGCCGCGATGTTGGCGACGCTGCTGTTGCCGGCGCTGAGCAATTCCGAAGCGATCTGCATCCGCCATTTGGCGAGATAGTGCATCGGCGGCATGCCGACGAGCCTGGTGAAGCGATCGGCGAGCACGGTGCGTGACAGCGCGGCTTCCATCGCCAGCGCCTCCACCGTCCAGTTATGCGCCGGTCGATCATGGATCAGCGCCAGCGCCTTGCCCAGGTGCGGATCGCGCAGGCCGGCCAGCCAGCCCGTGTGCTGCGGCGGCAGCGATTCCACATAGCGGCGCAGAACATCGACGAACATCCGCTCGCTGAGCTTGGTGAGGACGGTCTATGAACTGGCCGAGCCAGCCGCCGTCGCCCTTCGGGTCCCCGGCTTTGATGACTTGCGGCAGCGCTTCGCCGGGCTGGGCCTGAGCGCGGCGGCTTTTCGCGCCAGGCCCTATTCCTTCACATAACCATGGTCTCGACGATGCGGGCGGGTGTCGATTCCGTGGCGAAGGTCACGGAGTGCAAAATCAAGCGAGCCTAACGAAAAAGGGCGGCATTTCTGCCGCCCTTCACTATTCGTTTATGGATTTCTTAGAAGTCCATGCCGCCACTCAAGCCCGCTTGCGGGCTTGAGCAACGTAAGGTGATGGGCGTGCTTTATGGACTTTCTTAGAAGTCCATGCCGCCCATGCCACCCATGCCGCCGCCCGGCATACCGCCAGGCATACCGCCGGCAGCTTCCTTCTTCGGAGCTTCGGCGATCATGGCTTCGGTGGTGACCAGCAGGCCAGCGACCGAGGCCGCGTCCTGCAGGGCGGTGCGCACGACCTTGACCGGGTCGACGATGCCCATGGCGATCATGTCGCCATACTCGCCGGTCTGGGCGTTGTAGCCGAAGGTTGCGCCCTTGTTGTCGAGGATCTTGCCGGCAACGATCGAGGCTTCAGCACCGGCGTTGGCCGCGATCTGGCGGGCCGGAGCCTGCAGCGCGCGACGCACGATGTTGATGCCGGCGGCCTGGTCGGAGTTGGCGCCGGTAGCCTTGAGATTGCCAGAAG
>NZ_RZOJ01000648.1:0-2011 GCF_003998845.1 Mesorhizobium sp. M4A.F.Ca.ET.022.05.2.1
GTCCCGATGCAGCCCCCACAATCAGGAGCCCAGGCAAATGGCTACAACCAGTGAAGTCGAGGTAGGGATGGCTGCCATCGCGCAGCGTCTCAGTGACCAGCGTCAGGTGATGATCAAGGTAAAGGCGAACGCCAGCGTGGCCTCGACGGCCCTTGCTGCGATCCCAAACGACTTTGCCGACGTCATCGCCACCGTCAATGCGTTCGGCATCAGCAACGCCTATGAGGCCGCCGTGAAGGCCCAGCTCACCAAGATGACGGCCGAGTTCACCGCCCTGAAATCGAAGGCTGATGCTATCGCGGCGGTGGATCTGAACAGCTGATGTTTGACGGCCAATTCTATCCTGGCCTGCAACCGCAGTTCGATGCGTTCGCGCAGCTCCGCCGGCCGTACTATCGGGCGCGGCTGAAGGACGTCCTCACCACGTTGGGGTTGACGACGAACCTGAAGCTTTGTCTCGACGCGGCCGATGGCAACTCTCTCCCTGCGACTTCGACTAAATGGCTCGATACGTCGGGAGGTGGCTACGACTTCTTTCGCGGCACCACGGCAGGTGCGGACGCCACCGACCCGACGATCAACGGGACTGCCGATGGCCGCACGTCGTCCGAATATCTTTCCTTCGATGGCGGCGATTATCTGACCTACGACACCACCAATGAGACGTGGATGACGAACATCCACAAGGACAACGCCAAGTGGACCGTCGCGATTTGGGCCTGGTACGGCTCCCCCGCGTCGAACGGGATCGGCGGCACGTCGGGCAACAACGTCGCCAGCGTCGGCTTCCATTTTGGGATGAGCGGCGGCCAGAAGTGGTTCGCAGCCATCAACAACGGCAGCGGCGTCGTCGCCTTGCAAAACATCATGGTGGCCACCCTTGCAACCGGCTCATGGGTATTCGCCGTCTCTTCGCTTGACGAAGCGGTTGGGGCCAACGGCCACATTCTGGGCGTCAACTCGACCTTCGAACTGTTCAGTTCCACCTACTCGTCGCCCTCGGCCGCCGGCGCCACCAACACGATGCAGATCGGCTCTCGCGGCAACGCGCAGGTCCCGCTGGTCAACACGTCCAGAATGGCAGCGATGGCCATGTGGGAGGGCACCGCTCTTACCCAGGCGCAGTTGGACGGCATCTTTCAGGCCACGCGAAAGAGGTTCGGCGTATGAGGATCCCCAGCGGAAAGACGGATCAAAACATCTACTTCGAAGCGGTCGACAGCACCGACCTCATCACGAAGAAGACCGGCCTGACTTCGTTCACGGTCTATCGCAGCCGCAATGGCGGGACGATGACTGCCTACACCACGCCGACGATCATCGAGCTCTCGTCTGCCAACGCACCCGGCCTCTATGCGCTGCTGGTCGACGAGGATACCACGATTGCGTCAACATCAGACGCCGAAGAGTATGCGGTGCGCATCACGCAGGCGAGCATGGCGCCCGTCACTCGCGTGGTCGAGTTGTTCCGCCGCGACACCACGGCCGGCCGGACTGCGACCGTCGATGCAAACGGGCGTGTCGACCTCGGCAGCATTGGAGGCACCGCACAGACGGCCCGCGACATCGGAGCGAGTGTGCTCCTCTCGTCCGGCACCGGCACCGGCCAGGTGAGCCTCACGGCCGGCATCGCGGCGGTCAACGTCACACAGTTCGGCGGTGCCGCTGGGACGTTTGCATCGGGCCGCCCAGAAGTGAACACCACGCACGCCGCCGGTACGGCCTGGAACTCGGGCGCTATCACGGCGAACACCTTTGCGGCCGGCGCGATCACTGCTGCGAAGTTTGCGGCCAATGCCCTTGATGCCGTCTGGTCGACCGCTACGCGCGTGCTCACAGCTGGAACGAATATCGTCTTGGCCAAGGGAACCGGTGTCACCGGCTTCAACGACCTGGACGCGGCCGGCGTTCGTGGCGCCGTCGGGATGGCGTCAGCCAACCTCGACACGCAGCTTTCGACGCTGTCGGGCAATGACACCACCATCAACAACAACGTGCTGGGGGTGCAGAC
>NZ_RZOJ01000649.1:0-2009 GCF_003998845.1 Mesorhizobium sp. M4A.F.Ca.ET.022.05.2.1
CCCTTCCGCTATGTAGTCGGCGCCGAGCCGTACGGCGGTCGCGTTGATATCCTCCGTCCAATGCTCGGCGAGCGCGAAGGCCGAGTGGCGTGCCATCACCGCTATGGTCTTGAAGTGGGACAGCGCGTTGGTGATCTCCTCGACCGCGCCGTCGAACAGCACCTTGCCGGGCGCGTCGCACGTCTCAACGTGGAACGGCAGGATGGCGACCATCGGTTCGGCCGCCCGTCGCGGCTGAACCGGCACTTGTGCCCGCGGATCTGCGGCCTGCATTTCGGCGGCCTGGAACAGATAGCCGCGTCGGGGGACGGTACGGATCAGCGCCTGCGCCTCGTCACCGATCGACTTGCGCGCGTCGCGAATGCACTGGGTGAGCGAATCCTCGGTGACCATGGTGTCCGGCCAGACCGCCCGCAACAATTCGTCCTTGCTCAGCACCCTGCCGGAATTGCATATCAGGAACGCGAGAAGCTCGAAGGTTTTCGGCCGGACCGGCACGATCTCGCCGTCACGCCTGAGCGTGCCCAGGTCAAGATCGAGAACCGCGCTGCCGATCTGTTGCGACAAGCCCTTGCCCCATCGTCGCGCACCTTCGCGCGGCGATTATCGGAGCGGCAGAATGCCCACAAGGTCAAGTCCGAAAGAAGCCGCCCGGAAAAATGAAGTGCGGAAGGATTGGGCGAATCCGGAGCCATAGGCTCGGCCGCCCGCCGGACCGGGGTGCCGGATCGCACGGCGACTGCCGCTCGAAATAGGCCAGCATCTCATTGGCTTCGCCGCAGATGAACCCGGCAACGCCCATCGACAGGATGCGCTGCGTTTCCTCCTGCGCCAGCATCGAGGGCCAAAGCGCTCCTTCAGCTTTCTCACGCATGATCGATCTCCAGGATCAGTGGTTTCCCAGTCGCTCCGAGGCCTGTATTGCTTCAGCATTGCCGCAACGCGCGCTCGCCGTCCTGAACGGCTGCTGATATTTTGCTGAAATCGGCTCTCGGCGCCGCGGCCCGGCGACCCCGGCCTTTTCGTTGCTATTCGCTCGCCAGCGCGTCGAAGTGGGGACAGCGCGGCCGGGCGCCGACGGGGACGATCTCATATCCGGCCGCGATCAATTCCAGCTTCATCTCCTCGAAATGCCGCTTCGAGCCGCTGGCGATCGCATCCGGCGCGTAGTCCCAGCCATTGCGGGCGGCATTGGCCAGTATGTCGGCATAGAGGCGCATGCTGGCGATTTTCACGTCCGATTCCAGCATCTGCCTGCAGCCGCTGGCCAATGACGGCGACGGGGAAGAAAAGCCCAGGATCGCGCACGCCAGTCCTATGGAAACGCTCCGCATGGAAACCTCCCGTGATTGCAGCCTCTCGCTGCAAGGGAGCTTGCACCCGGTGCGCCTGCGAGGGGATCGGCCAGATGCGGTGTTTTAGGTCCTGCATTTGTAGTATTTTGCCACGGCAGGCGTTGATAGTGCGCACGTCCGCGGGCAGGGAATCGGCATGAACCACAACGCGACAGCGGCCACCTCTTCAGCGTCTTCGCCGGCGCTGTCCGAGCGCGAGCGCGCCGTGGCGGAGAAATTCGCGGCTGGCCTGACCTATCGCCAGATCGGCGAGGCGCTGTTCATCGCGCCATCGACCGTGCGCACCCATCTCGCCGCGATCTACGAGAAGCTCGGCGTGCGCAACAAAGTGGCGCTTGCCGCGCACCTCAATGGCATTGCCAGCTTGCCGCCGGACAAGCCGTCGGCCTTGCCCGGCGCTTCGCCGGTGCTGGCGATATTCCCGATCGAATGCCTGAGCGATGAAGAGCGCTGGCGCCGCTTCGCCAACGGCCTGTCGTCGGACATCACCGTCGACCTTGCGCGCTACGCGGGCCTTCCGGTCATCGCCTTCCACACCATGAAGGCGCTGGGCAGCAAGCCGGCCGACTTCGCCGCTGACGGCAAGGCGCTGGGCGCCGCCTACATCGTGTCGGGCCAGCTACGCGCCGACGACCGGCGGGTGCGGCTGACGAT
>NZ_RZOJ01000064.1:0-21764 GCF_003998845.1 Mesorhizobium sp. M4A.F.Ca.ET.022.05.2.1
GACCAATGTCTACCGCACCGCCTTCTTCATGCCGGCCGTCATCGGCTTCGCTTCGGCCAGCCTGCTGTGGTCGTGGCTCTTGAACGTCGATTCCGGCCTGTTCAGCCCGGCCGCCTACGCGCTCGGCCTGACCGGGAAGAAGTTCAATCTTCTGGCCACCTTCCAGCCGGCCTTCTGGTCGATCATCGCCATGGTCGTGTGGAAGGTCGCGGGCTTCACCATGATCATCCTGATGACCGGCCTGCAGTCGATCCCGTCGGAGCTGCAGGAGGCGGCGATGATCGACGGGGCAGGGCCGTTCGCGCGCTTTCGCGCGATTACCCTGCCGCTGATGCGCCGCACGCTGGCGCTGGCGCTGATCCTGTCGGTCGCCGGCTCCATCCTCGCCTTCGACCAGTTCTACATCATCCTGCGCGGCGGCCCGCGCAACCAGACGCTGACCGCCGTCTACTGGATCTTCAACCAGTCCTTCGTGTCGTTCAAGCTCGGCTATGGCGCCGCGCTCTCGATGATCCTGCTGCTGATCCTCGTCGTGCTCAGCCTCGTCCAGCTCTGGCTGCTGCGCAAACCGGAGGGGGTCGACTGATGGCGCAGGCCCGCAGCCGCAACAGCCGCATCCGGCTCGGCATCGCCGAGCACTTGACCGGCATCACCGCCTCGCTGCTGTTCCTGGCGCCGATCGTCTGGACGGTGCTGTCGGCCTTCAAGCCGTCGCAGGAGGCGCGCCTGCCGCCGCTGCCGCCGTGGCCGACCACCGGCTTCTCGGTCGAGAATTACGGCACGCTCAACACCTTCGGCGACGGGCTCTGGCTGCCGGCGCAAAACAGCATCTACGTCTCGGTGATGACGGTGGTGTTTTCCGTCATCGTCAGCGTGCTTGCCGGCTACGGCTTCTCGCGCTTCCGCTTTCCCTTCAAGGACGTGCTCTTCGTCATCATCCTGTCGACGATCATGATCCCGTTCCAGTCGATCCTGACGCCGATCTTCCTGGTGCTGACCAAGGTCGGCCTGCACAACACGCTGACCGGGCTGGTCTGCGTCTATGTCACGCTGCAGCTGCCGTTCTCGATCTTCATGATGCGCAACGCCTTCGACGCGGTGCCGCGCGAGATCGAGGAGGCCGCCCGCATGGACGGCGCCAACAACGTCACCATGCTGTTGCAGGTCATGCTGCCGCTGGTGTGGCCCGGCATCGTCACCATCGCGCTGTTCGCCTTCCTCGGCGCCTGGAACGAGTTCCTGGCCGCACTGGTGCTGATGACCGACCAGTCCAAGTTCACCCTGCCGATCATGATGACGGCGCTGCAGTCCGGCCGCTTCGGCGCCATCGACTGGGGTGCCGTGCAGGCCGGCGTCACCGTGATGATGGTGCCGTGCCTGATCCTCTTCCTGGCGCTGCAGCGCTTCTACATCCGCGGCCTGATGGCCGGCGCCGTGAAATGACCCGCGCTGAACCGACACTTTCGAAATTGAATGGAGTTAGCCGATGACCGCACTGAAATCCGCCGCGCAGCACACCGGCAAGCCGAAGCTCGCCTTCCGTCCGCTGCCGGTGCCGCAGGTCGACGTGCGCGGCTTCTGGGGCGACCGGGTCGACGCGGTTGCCGCGCGCACCGCCGAGATCCTCTACGAGCGCTGCGTCGAGGCCCGCATGCTGGAGCAGATCGACCCCGACCGGCCGTCGCCGGGCGTCGTCATCCCGTTCCATTCGCCGTCACCGGACGAGGCCGCCAATCCCGGCTTCACCGGCTCGACGGTGACGACGCAGATGTTCTGGGACTCCGACTGGGGCAAGACCATCGAGACCGCCGCCTATTCGCTCTACAGGCGCCGCAACGACACGCTGGAGAAAAAGATCGACGCCGTCATCGACCTCTACGGCAGGCTGCAGCAGTCCGACGGCTACCTGTCGAGCTGGTACCAGCGCATCCAGCCCGGCCTGCGCTGGACCAATTTGCGCGACTGCCACGAGCTCTACTGCGCCGGCCATCTGATCGAGGGCGCCGTCGCCTATTTCCAGGCCACCGGCAAGCGCAAGCTGCTCGACATCATGTGCCGCTATGTCGACCACATCGCCGACACTTTCGGCCCTGAGCCCGGCAAGAAGAAGGGCTATTGCGGCCATGAGGAGATCGAACTGGCGCTGGTCAAGCTGGCGCGGGCGACCGGCGAGCAGAAATACATGGACCTGGCAAAGTACTTCATCGACCAGCGCGGCCAGCAGCCGCACTATTTCGACGAGGAGGCGCGCGCCCGCGGCACCGACCCGAAGGCCTATCATTTCAAGACCTACGAATACAACCAGTCGCACAAGCCGGTGCGCGAGCAGGACAAGGTCGTTGGCCATGCGGTGCGGGCGATGTATCTGTTCTCCGGCATGGCCGACGTCGCCACCGAATATGGCGACGACACGCTGCGCGCAGCACTCGACCGGCTGTGGGACGATCTGACCACCAAGAGCCTCTATGTCACCGGCGGCCTCGGCCCGTCGGCGCACAATGAAGGCTTCACCAGCGACTACGACCTGCCCAACGAGACCGCCTATGCCGAGACCTGCGCCGCGGTCGGCCTGGTGTTCTGGTCGAGCCGCATGCTCGGCATGGGGCCCAACGCGCGCTATGCCGACATGATGGAGCGGGCGCTCTACAACGGCTCGATCTCCGGCCTGTCGCTCGACGGCTCGCTGTTCTTCTACGAGAACCCACTGGAAAGCCGCGGCCGGCACAATCGCTGGAAATGGCACCGCTGCCCGTGCTGCCCGCCCAATATCGGCCGCATGGTGGCGTCGATCGGCAGCTATTTCTACGGCCTCGCCGACGACGCGCTGGCCGTCCACCTCTATGGCGATTCGACCGCCCGCTTCGAGATATCGGGCAAGCCGGTGAGCCTGGTCCAGACCAGCAACTATCCCTGGGACGGCGCCGTCTCGATCCGCGTCGAGCCGGTGGCGCCGGTTGCCTTCACCCTGCATCTGCGCCTGCCGGCCTGGTGCCGCAAGGCGGCGCTCAAGGTCAACGGCAAGGCGGTGGCTCTCGATGCGGTCTTGAGCGACGGCTACGCGGCGATCGAGCGCGAATGGCAAAAGGGCGACTGCGTCGAGCTCGACCTCGACATGTCGATCTCCCGCCTCTTCGCCAATCCGGAAGTGCGCCAGGACATCGGCCGTGTCGCGCTGGCGCGCGGCCCGCTGATCTACTGCGTCGAGGCGACCGACAATCCCGGCCAGTTGCACCGCATCAGCCTGCCGCGGGCGGCCAGAATCGAGGCGCATCACGAGCCGAACCTGCTCGGCGGCATCGTCACGCTTTCGGCCACCGGCAACAGGGAGGCGTCGGAGGATTGGCGCAATGGCCTCTACCGCGCCGAGCCGCCGGCCCTGGAGGAGGCGAGGGTGAAGGCCGTTCCCTACTACGCCTGGGACAACCGCGATCCCGGCGAGATGCTGGTCTGGCTGCGGGAGGGCTGATCCAACCTGGTCAAAGATGCACGAAAGCCGTGAGCGGCAGGTGGTCCGACGCGACCCGCGACAGCGGCGTGTCATGCGCTTCCACCGCCGAGACCATGCCGTTGCGGGTGCCCATGATCCGGTCGAGCGCAAGCACCGGCAGGCCCGAGGGAAAGGTGGGCACGGCTGGCGGCGGGCCGAAGGTGGTGTGCAGCGTGTTCAGCGCAGAGCGGTTGCCCAGCCGCCACTCGTTGAGGTCGCCGAGCAGCAGCGTTGGCCTCTCATCCGCGCTGCTCATGATGTCGAGCACGACACGCGCTTGTTCGGAGCGCGACCGTCGCAGCAGGCCGAGATGGGCGGCAATCACCCGCAGCGGCCGTTTCTCGTCGAGATCGATTTCGGCGACCAGCGCGCCACGCGGCTCCAGCCCCGGAAGCTTGATCTGGTGGACGTCGCGCACCGTGCCGCGCTTGAACAGCAGCACATTGCCGCGCCAGCCATGGCCCTTGCCGTTTCCGGACACCGGCACCGGCACCAGCCCCGTTTCGTGTTCGAGCCGCGCAAGGTCGAGCAGCCCGGCACGGTCGCCGAAGCGGTTGTCGGCCTCCTGCAAGGCGATGACGTCGGGACTGATTTCGCGGATGACGCGGGCGGTCCGTTCGGGATCGAACTTGCGGTCGGTGCCGATGCATTTGTGGACGTTGTAGGAGGCGACCACCATCTCGGCGCCGTCGACCCGCTTGCGCGGCGTCGCCTTCGCCTTCCGCGCCTTTCGGTGGCGGATCGACAGGAGCACGGTCTCCGGCAGGTTGCGTCCGTTTATCTCCATGGTCCTGCTGCTCTGTTCCTTGCGCTATAGATAGGGCGATCCCAGCCACAGCAACCGGTCGAAGACGCGAATGACGAAGGGGCGGGCCTTCAACGTCTCAAGCGTCACCGGCTGCGCGGAGGCGATGGCCGATCCGATGCGTGTCTCGATCTCGGCGGCGAAGTCCGCATCAAGAACTTCCATGTCGATCTCGAAATTCAGCCTCAACGACCGGGCGTCGAGATTGGAGGAGCCGATATAGGCCCAGACGCCGTCGATCGCCATCAGTTTCGAATGGTCGAAGGCGCCTTCGTGGCGCCAGACGCGGCAATAATGCTTCAGCACCTGGTCGAACTGCGCCGTCATCGCGCGGTCGACGAGGAAGAGGTTGTTTACCGCCGGCACGACGATGTCGATCTCGACGCCGCGCCGAGCCGCCGTGGTCAGCGCGCTGATCAGTTCGCGGTCCGGCAGGAAGTACGGCGACATGATGCGGATCGACTTGCGGGCAACCGAGAACGCCCCCATCAGCAGCTTGTGGTTGGTTTCGTTCGAGGCATCCGGCCCCGACGCCACGGCCCGCACCAACATCGGCTGGCCGGGCGCCGACAAGGGGGCTGCCACTTGCCAGGTTTCGCCCTTCAGGGCCTCGTTGCCGGCGAAGCGCCAGTCCTCGGCGGCGACCGAGAAAAGGTCGGCCACCACCGGGCCGGTGACCTTGAAGTGTGTGTCCCGTGAACTGTCGGAGCCGACGAATTCGGCGGAGAATCCCTTGCGGATATTCATGCCTCCCGTGAACGCCACAGTGCCGTCGACGACAAGGATCTTCCTGTGGGTCCTCAGATTCGCATAGGGAAGTCTCAAGCCCATGACGATGTTGCCGTTGAAAAGGTCGGTGGTGACGTTCGCTTCCTTGAGCTGCTTGAGGATGCTGGGCACGGAGTAGCGCACGCCGACGGCGTCGATCAGCACGCGCACGCTGACGCCGCGTTTGACGGCGTTGCCAAGCGATTGGACGAAGATCGCCCCGACCGCATCATTGTCGAAGATGTAGGTTTCGAGAAGGACGCTGCGCTCCGCCCCGTCGATGGCGTGGCACATCGCGCTGTAGGCTTCGTCGCCTGTTTCCAGCACGACGATTGCGTTTCCCGATGTCAGGGCGCGGCGTGTCACCCTGTCGCCCAGCGTCTTCAGCCCGACGAAGCGTAGGCCAAACTCGGCCGTGATCAGGTCTTCGGCGGCGATGTCGCGCTCCTGCTTTGTCAGGGCGGCCTCGCCGGAAGGCGGCCGCATGGCGCTGATCGTCGCCCTGCGGATGCGGTTGATGCCGGCGATGGCGTAGATGATGGCGCCCAGGAAGGGCGACAGCAGCATCACGCCCACCCAGCCGGTGGCGGCGCGCACGTCTTCCTTCGTCATGATGGCGTGGACGATGCCGACGGCCGCCATCGCTAGGGAGAGGGCGAGGATCAGCGTAGACCAGTGACTCGCAATCGCCTGCAACATCGGCCCGACTATTGTGCGAGCTGCCGCGGAAGGCAATGCGTTAGGTCAGGGCGATCCGTGAAAAACGCGTGGCGGTCCGGAAATTCTCTGGGATGTCCATCTGTGTCGCTGGCTGGACCTGGAGGTCGGTTGATCCGCTTCTACACTCAAACTTTTAGTCGAGATCAGCGCACTGCAGTGTTGTGCATGGCAACATGATCATTTCCATGTGGGCTGAAATGTCCACCCTGTGGCTGCGCCGCCACCGGTCCTCCAGGGCGAGGGCCTGCGTCAAATCATGTCATTCTCCGAACGACCCAGAGCGACCGGCCCGCATGAGCGATTCCGGACACGAGTCGAAGGCGAGGATCATCCTTGAGCCGGTCGGCCTCAACCACATCGAGAAGCAGGATCCGCTGATCGGTCTCGTTTGCGTTCGGCGTGATCCAGCAGCGACGATCCTCGCAGCAAAGCCCGGCTTGCGGATGCTCCTGGAGGTACTCAATCGCATATTCGGCGTCCACTTTTCTCGGTCCCGCGTCCACGGACATTTGCTCTTTTCCTCCTCCGTCTGCGATCGGCCAGGAATTATACTCGATTATGGCGGTGCGCGGCGCGCCACCGCTGGCGCGCCTAAGGGGGAGGGGTCGAACCAAGCCCTGCTGCCCGGGCTCGTGCGAAAGCCGATCCAGCGCATCTCGAAGCGCAGTGGCGGCACCGCCACGCTCGTCGGCGGACATCAGCTCCGGTTCAAGTTCCAGCCTGAAGTGCGGCAGCTCGGTTCGAACGGCGCGACAAGCGCCCGCTAGATTGGCCTTCAGATCGATGACGCGGTAGGTGGCGACGGGGTAGGCGATCCCCTTGACCTGCACGTGCCCCATCTCCGCACAATCGATCGTGTCCTTCACTTGCGCAAACGTCTCGTAGGAAATGAGGATGGCCCCCGGTGCCGCCTCCTGTTCCAGACGCGAGGCGAGATTCACGGCGCCGCCGATTATCGTGTAGTCCATCCGGTCCTCGCTGCCGAAGTTACCGACGGTGCAGTAGTCGGTATGGATGCCGATGCGGCAGCGCAGCGGTGTTTCGATCCCCATGTCCCGCCAGACTTCGGTGAGCTCGCTGATCCGGTTTTGCATGGCAAGCGCCATCTGCACGCAAGCCAGCGCGTCCTCCTTGACGCCGCGCGTCTCAGGGTCGCCGAAAAACATCAGGATCGCGTCGCCGACGTACTTGTCGATCGTGGCACCATGATCCAACGCGATTTTCGACATTTCCGTCAGGTAGTGATTGAGGAGCTGGGTGAGATCCTCGGACTCCATTTTGTCGGTGGTCTCGGTAAAGCCGGCGATGTCGGAGAAGCATATAGTCAGCTTCTTGCGTTGACTGGCGATTCTAACATCTTGGCGGCCGGTGAATATCGAGCTGTACACCTGGGGCGCCAGATATTTGGCCAGCTTGTTGGAAAGCGCCTCCAGGGCAGTGGACTTCTCGGCGAGGTTCTCCTCCCTTTGCTTCAGCTCGGTGATGTCGGAATAGACGGCGACCGTGCCGCCGGCACTGATCCGCCGCTCGCTTATCATGATCCATCGCCCGTCGCCCCGCCGCTGCACCCATGGTTCGCCAGGGTTGCGGTGCCGCCACAGGCGCTCGGCAACCCACTCATCGACCCGCCCCTCGGCATCCCTGATGTAGCCGCGCTCGGCGGATCGGCGAATGATCTCCTCGAATGCCGTGCCAGGGGTTAGCTCGGCCTCCAGGCCGGCGTAGAGCAGTTCGCGGTAGCGGCTGTTGCTGAGGACAAGCCGGTCCTCTCTGTCATAGAGAGCGAAACCTTCGGAAATGCTTTCGATGGCATCGACCAGCCGCTGACGTGCTTCTGCAACGTCGCGCAGGTTCTTTTCCTCGACCTCGACGGCGGTATCCCGGAAGAGCCTCAGCGCCTCGGCCATGCGCCCGATTTCGTCGCTGCCCGCGGCCGGCAGCGGCGCACGAAGATCGCCGCCCGCGATGGCGAGCATGCCCTGGCTCACCGCGCCCAGACGGGCGAGGAGGCTGCGGTCGACATAGAGCCAGACGACCAGAACCGAGCTCAACAGGCTGAGCAAGGCGGAGCCGAGGACAACTCCGGTGCCGTAGTGCTGGACGAGCGCGGCTTCGCGACCGGAGGCAGCGATCTCGCGGTCCGCTGCTGCGACAAGACGGTCGACCGCAGCGGTGAGACTGCGCGACAGCCGATTGTTTTCGGCCAGCAGCTTTTCGCCCTGCGCGAGGACCGCAAGTTCCTCTTCCCGGGCCTTCGGGATGCTGTTCTCACCATCGGTTAGTGCCTTGAGTTCGTCCACCCGTTGCCGGAAACGGGTCCGCAGCTTTTCGTCGATCTCCGAGGAAGCCGTTTCGAGAGCGGCAAGCGAGCGGCGCAGCGGAAACAGGATCAACGCCAGGTCGCCCTGCGACGGCGCGGTCGCGGCCTTCACCAGCGCGTCGTTGACCGCCGAAATATCCAGCAGCGCCTTTTGCTGGGGGATGTAAGCCGCAATCGCCTGGACCATGTCGGCCATTGCCGCTGCGCGTCGATCGGGCGACAGTGACGTGTCGGCCGCGACCGCCCGCCATTGCGGCAGCCTGGAATCCATCACCAGGATGCCGGTGGCAAGAAGGCGGTGGCTCCCGGTCGTCGTCGCGGCGAGGCGGTTCAGGAGTTCCTCCTTGCGGGCGACCACATCGAGCCGGGCGATGACCAGGGAGTCGAGCTCCTTCAGATTGCGCCTCAGAACAACCGCGGCTTCCTCGATTTCGGCCAAAGGCACTGTGCCCAGCGTGGCGTCCCTGAGGTCGGTGCGCAGCGCCTCGAGGCGGGACATCTCGAGCGCGACGGCAGCCGAGACCTCGCTGTGCTGAGACCTGCTCGTCGCCGCCAGCACCGATGGCGCGGCAGCAGCGACCCGCTCGGCCTGGCGCGACAGTTGGAGGGAGGCTAGCGCCGACGGCACCCGATCCGTGGTGATTCGGTCGACGACGTCGCCGACTTGGAGGAAGGCATAAAGCGCCGCAGCGGTTGCCAGCACCGCAAGGGCGCTGATCCCGAAAAAGGCGAACAGCAGCCGGCCGCGTATGCCGAGGCGTTCAAGCATCGCTGTGAGTCGGTACAATCCAGCCACACTGGTCTGCATCGGACTAGACGTCTCAGGGGCACGCATTCGGCGAACCCTATTCAACCGGCACGTACTCCCCGCCGCGCCAGACGTACCAAACCCAGCTCTGCCTCGTGAGGTCACCCTTGTCGTCGAAATCGACGCGGCCAATGACGGTGTCGAACTCCTGTTCGCGCAGTGTCGCGATGACCGCCTTCGGCTCCAGCGAACCTGCCTTCGCGACCGCCTGGGCCCAGACCTGGACCGCGCAGTAGCTCAACAGCGTGTAGCCCGCCGGCTCGAAGTTCTCCGCACGGAACTGCTCCACGATCGCGGCTGCGCCGGCATTTCGCCGCGGGTCCGCCGGGAAGGTGAACAGGGTTCCCTCCGCCGCTGGGCCTGCGATCAGGGCGAATTCCTCGGTAGCCAAGGCATCTCCGGATATGAGCTGAACCGTGTAGCCGCGGTCGTGTGCGGCGCGAGCAATCAGCCCAACGTCGGCATGATAACCACCCACATACAAGGCTGAGACGCCGGCGCTCTGCAACGCAGCGACCTCGGCTGAATAGTCGTCCTTCCCGGGCGCGTATGCGTCGTAGACAGCTTCGGTCACGCCCCGTTTGTTCAGCTGCTTCCTGGTCTCGTCGGCGAGACCCTTCCCGTAGGTCGAATTGTCGTGAAGGATTGCAATCTTCTTGTCGCCCCAGCGATCGGCAAGGTAGTTGCCGGCGATGAACCCTTGCGCGTCGTCGCGGCCAATGGTGCGGAAGACATTGCGACGGCCCTGTTCGGTCAGCTGCGGATTCGTCGAGCCTGGGGATATTTCGACGATGCCCGCCTCCTCGTACACTTTTGATGCGGGGATCGAGGCCCCGGAGCAAAAATGCCCGACGACGAGCACCACCCCGTCAGCCACCAGCTTCCGGGCGGCCGCGACCGCTTGCTCGGGATCGCAGAAATCGTCGACCGAGATGAGCCTCACCTTCTGGCCAAGCACGCCGCCCGCGGCGTTGACGTCGGCCACCGCCATCTCGGCGCCGCGCTGTCCCTGCTCGCCGATCCAGGCAAGCCGTCCTGTCATCGCAGACGAGACCCCGATCAGCACCTCAGCCCTCGCGGAACCGAACACGGCCGCGAGAACCACGATCGCTATGGCGATGACACGGTGCATGTGCGCACCCCTTGTGGACATTAGCTTACGCTAATCCAGTCAGTGCCGACAGCCCCTTCGGCAAGCGCGAGTGTCTTGGATGTTGTTGCGGTGCAGTTGGCTGAGGTAATCGCACGCCAAATCCCGACATCCACTGGCCGGAGTGAACATCGTGATGGGGTCAGGTCATGACAATGCTAACGCCTAGCGTAATGTCGGATTTGCAGCCTGAAGCTGTCAGTCCGCTGTCGGCCCCACTCCGGTCATTCGAGAACCGGTGGCAACTCGTCGCTGGCGCTTAGCGGGCACTTGGGCCGGTACGGCGGTCATTGGCCGCGATGCGAAATTTCACGCCCGCCGCGCCACTAGCCGCAGCCAGGGCGCCAGATGGAAGGCGGCCATCAAAAGATACATCGGTACCATGCCGCTCAGCATCGAGGCGCCGGGGCCGGGCATGCACATCATGTCATGGCCGCCATAGGCGGCTGTCAGCAGCGCCATGATTGCGAAGGTCGGCGCCGCCGCAAGGCTGAGCCAGTCGGCGAGGCCGAAGCCGCTCGGGACGGCCGGGCCAGGGGCGGGATTGTCGATGCTCATCTTTGCCACCTTTCAAACTGGCGGGATTCCTGCGGACGCCTGGAGAGAGATCGGCTCCGGCGGTGCGGCTGGCACCGCCAGAGTCGCTTCACACTCAGGCGCTCTTGTTGCGGAACGCCGCCTCGCCGACGTCCGACACTTCGACCCATCTCTGGTCGGGGGCGGCACCCTCTTCGTAGTTGTCGTGCCAGTTCCACCATTTGTAGGTCTGGGTCTGCGGATAGCCTTCGGGCGAGTCCTCCCACACCTCCTGGCGGCCGAGCGGGGTGACGTCGAGGTAGCTCCACACGGTGCCGAAAGCCTCGTCGCCGCGGTTGTTGACGAAATAGGTCCGGAAGATGCGGTCGCCGTCGTGGATGAAGACGTTGTGGCCATGCCATTCGTCGACGCCGAAATCCTTATCCCAGCTGTCGGTGATGGTGTACCAGGGCAGCTCCCAGCCCATCCGCTGCTTCACCCGCTGAATGTCGGCCTGCGGCGCCCGCGAGGCATAGGCGAGCGTGGTGTCGCGGGCGTTGAGATGGGCGAGATTGCCGACCATGTCGGCGCCGAGCGAGCAGCCGCGGCAGGCGTGCTCCGGCCAGCCATAGACGCCCGGCTCGAAGAAGGCGCGATAGATGATCAGTTGCCGGCGGCCTTCGAACAGGTCGAGCAGGCTCGCCTTGCCGTTTGGGCCGTCGAACACATAGTCCTTCTCGACAAGCGTCCATGGCATGCGGCGACGTTCCGCGGCCAGCGCGTCGCGGGCACGGGTGAGGGCCTTTTCCTTTACGAGCATCTCTTCGTACGCGCCTTCCCAGGCGTCCTGCGAAACGATCGGCGGTGTCTTCATGTGCTGGGTCATTGCTCTTGTCCCGTTCTTTCGGTTTGGTTGGGGTGCAGGACAGACATAGGGCCGGATGGCGTGATGGTGAGAGTTACAAGTGTGGCGGGATTTCTGTCGGCGGGCTGTGAATGGACTCGCTGATCAACGCCGCCGGCCGCGCGCTGGCCGCGGGGGATCCGCTCGGCGCCCTGAAGCGCGTCGCGCTGCGCCAGGACCCGGCCGCGCTGGCGCTGCGCGGCATCGCCATGGCGCAGCTCGGCGACTTCGCCAAGGCAAAGACGCTGCTGAAGAGCGCGGCCCGTGCCTTCAGCCCCAGGGAGGCGGTGGCGCGCGCCCGCTGCGTCGTCGCCGAGGCCGAAATCGCGCTGGTGTCGCGCGATCTTGGTTGGCCGGAAAAGGCGCTGCGGGCGGCGCGCGCGACGCTTCACGCGCACGGCGACCGGGTGAACGCCGCCTATGCCGGCAGCATCGAGGCGCGCCGCCTGATCCTGATCGGCCGCCTCGACGAGGCCGAGCGCCTGCTTGCCGGTTTCGATCCGGGGCCGCTGCCGCCGGTCGCGCGTGTCGCACATGAGCTCGCGGCCGCCGGCATCGCGGTCCGGCGACTGCGGACGAAGGCGGCGCGCTCGGCGTTCGGCCGGGCATCGCTCGCCGCCTACGAGGCCAAGATTCCGGCGCTGAGGGCGGAGGTCGAAGCGGCCTCCCTGGTGTTGAACACGCCCGTAGGCCGGCAGATTGCGCAGGGATCGGAGAAATTGCTGCCGCTCGATGAGGTCGAGACGCTGCTGGCGTCCGGCGCGTTCGTTATCGATGCCTGCCGCAATGTCGTGCGTGAAGCCGATAAGGTTGTCTCGCTGGCCAGCCGGTCGGTGCTGTTTGCGCTGGCGCGCACGCTCGCCGAGGCCTGGCCGGGGGACGCCTCGCGCGAGACGCTGCTCAGGCGCGCTTTTCGGGCAAGGCATGCCGATGAGTCGCATCGCGCGAGGCTGCGGGTTGAGATGGGCCGGCTGCGCGCCGAACTCGGCGCGCTGGCCGAAATCAACGCGACGGCCGCCGGCTTTGCGCTGACGCCGCTTGGCGCCGGCGAGGTGGTCGTGCTGGCGCCGCCGGTCGAGGAACAGCATGGCGCGGTGCTGGCCTTCCTCGCCGACGGCGAGTCCTGGTCGAGCTCGGCGCTGGCGATCGCGCTTGGCGCCAGCGCTCGCACCGTGCAGCGGGCGCTGGAGGAGCTTTCGGCCGAGAGAAAGATTCAGGCCATTGGCCGTGGCCGGGCGCGCCGCTGGATGATGCCGCCGGTGACCGGATTCCCGACTGTCTTGTTACTCCCGGGCCCGCTGCCGAGCGACTAAGCATGCTGGCGAAAGTTCGGGAAAGAGACATGCCCAGGAACTAAGTGCCAGGTGTATTGTCCAGATCGATGGAGACCGTGATGAAACGAGCGACTGCCGAAATCCTGCGTGAGTACGGACCCTTTCCGGGGGTGAAGACCGTGGCTGGCGTGACCTTCGACGGCGAGAAAGTCTGGTTTGCCTCGGGCGACAAGCTCCATGCGCTCGATCCCGGGTCGGGAGCGACACTGCGCTCGATCGATGTCGCAGCCGATGCCGGAACCGCCTTCGACGGCAAGCATCTTTACCAGATCGCCGAAGAGCGCATCCAGAAGATCGATCCGCAGACCGGCGACGTCATCGCCACGATCCCGGCTCCCGGCAATGGCGGCGACTCCGGCCTGACCTGGGCCGAGGGCTCGCTTTGGGTTGGTGAATACCGCGCCCGCAAGATCCATCAGATCGATCCCGAAACCGGCACGGTGATCCGCACCATCGAGTCCAAGCGCGTCGTCACCGGTGTCACCTGGGTCGACGGCGAGCTCTGGCACGGTACCTGGGAAGGCGACGAGAGCGATCTGCGGCGCATCGATCCAGATACCGGCGAGGTGCTTCAGACGCTGGACATGCCGGCGGGAATGGGTGTGTCCGGGCTGGAATCCGATGGCGGAGGCTGCTTCTTCTGCGGCGGCGGCAACAGCGGCAAGGTGAGGGCGGTGCGCCGGCCCGGCTATGCCCCCACGGCGGCGAACAAATAGAAGCCGGGGCCGGGCGCGTTCTGAACTTCGTGATCGAGGCGCCTGCCGGGCGCCCCCATCTCGCGCGTTCACGAGGAGGCGGCCCGCAACATCGCCGGCGAGCTCTGGTAGACCGTGCGTCTGGTCTCAGTCCTTGGCGCGCTCGACGTAGGAGCCGTCGGCGGTCATCACCACCACGCGCGTGCCGGCGGAAATGTGCGGCGGCACCGCCGTGCGCACGCCGTTGGAAAGCATGGCCGGCTTGTAGGACGAGGACGCCGTCTGGCCCTTGGTGACCGGTTCGGTTTCGACCACCTCGAACACGGCGCGCTGCGGCAGCACCAGCGAAATCGGCACGCCGTTGAACTGCGCCAGCTGCACCGCCATGCCTTCCTGCAGATAGGGGGCCATGTCGCCGACCACGCCTTCCGGCGCCACGACCTGGTCGTAGCTTTCCGGGTTCATGAAATGGAAGCCTTCGCCGTCGGAATAGAGGAAAGTGTGCTCGCGCTCCTCGACATAGGCGCGCTCCACCATCTCTGTCGTGCGATAGCGCTCCGAAACCTTCACGCCGTCGCCGATGCGGCGCATGTCGAGTTGCGTCACCGGCGTGCCCTTGCCAGGGTGGATGTTTTCGGCAAAGAGGATGACATAGAGCTTGCCGTCCTTATCGACGACGTTGCCTTTGCGTAAGGAGCTGGCGATGACCTTGACCACGGTGTTCAATCCCAATCGAGTTTTTCGGCCTGCAAGCGTCGATTGCCATGAAGCGGCGACGGCGGCCATCGCGTGCGCCCTAGCGCATCTTGCGCCGAACCGCCAGCCTTCCCGGCGATTTTCCTGCCAATGACCGCCGAAGCCTCCCCCTGGTGGACGCCCGATGTCCATGCCGATCGCCGGCCGCGGCTGATCGCGCGCAATGCCATTGCCGCGGCGCTGCGCGGCTGGTTTGCCGAGCGCGATTTCGTCGAGGTGACTACGTCGGCGCTGCAGGTCTCTCCGGGCAACGAGGCGCATCTGGCGGCCTTTGCCACCGAGGCGATCGGGACGGACGGCGCCCGACAGCCGCTCTATCTTCACACCTCGCCGGAATTCGCCTGCAAGAAGCTGCTGGCCGCCGGCGAGCGGCGCATCTTCAGCCTCGGCCCGGTCTGGCGCAACCGCGAGCGCGGCCCCTTGCATCATCCGGAATTCACCATGCTCGAATGGTATCGCGTCGGCGAGGCCTATGAGAGCCTGATGCGCGACTGCGCCGAATTCCTGGCGCTGGCGGCGGAGAAGGCGGGTGCCAAGACCTTCCGCTTTCGCGGCCGCGAGGCCGACCCTTTCGCCGAGCCGGAGCGGCTAAGTGTCGCCGAAGCCTTTTCGCGCCATGCCGGCATCGATCTTCTCGCGACCGTCTCCGCCGACGGCGGCACCGATCGCGCGGCGCTGCACGATGCCCTCGTCAGTGCCGGCCTGCGCACCGCGCGCGACGACCACTGGACCGACCTGTTCAGCCGGGTGATGGTCGAGAAGGTCGAACCGGCGCTGGGGCAGGGGCGGGCCACCATCCTGTACGGCTATCCGGTCTCGGAAGCCGCGCTCGCCCGGCCGAGCGCGGAGGATCCGCGCGTTGCCGAGCGTTTCGAACTCTATTGCTGCGGCGTCGAGCTCGCCAACGCCTTCGGCGAGCTCACCGATCCAACCGAGCAGCGCCGCCGCTTCACCGCCGAAATGGACGAGAAGGAGCGCATCTATGGCGATCGCTACCCGATCGACGAGGACTTTCTCGCGGCTCTGGCCACCATGCCGCAGGCCAGCGGCTCGGCACTCGGCTTCGACCGGCTGGTGATGCTGGCGACGGGCGCGGCGCGGATCGACGACGTGATCTGGACGCCGGTGGCCGACGCGTGAAGACCTCAGCCGCCGGCCTCGCCGGTCCTGAAGAACCTATGCCGCTGCGCCCGGCCGTTTCTGACCGCGCCGCGCCAAAAGATTGGCCACCACCAGAAGCACGATCGACAGCGCCATCATCAGCGTCGCGGCGGCGGTGATCGCCGGGCTGAGCTTTTCGCGAAGGCCGATGAACATTTCGAGCGGCATGGTGCGCTGGCCGGCGCTGGCCAAGAACTGCACGACCACGACCTCGTCGAAGGACGTGACGAAGGCGAAGGCCGCGCCAGAGAGCACGCCGGGCAGAATCAGCGGCAGCATCACCCGAAAGAACGCGGTCAGCGGTTTCGCCCCGGAGATCGCGGCGGCACGCATCAAATTGCGGTCGAAGCCGGTGAGGCTCGCCGCCACCGTCACGACGACAAACGGACTGGCTAGAGCGGTATGCGCCAGGATGATGCCGGCGTAGGTGCTGGCCAGGCCGATGCGCGCATAGAACAGATACGAGCCGACGGCGGTGATCACCACCGGCACTATGAGCGGCGACAGAAGCAGCGGCATGACGATGCGTCGGCCTGGGAATTTCTCGTCGGAAAGCGCGATCGCCGTCAGCGTGCCAAGCGTCGTTGCGATCAGCGTGGTGCCGAAGGCAACGATCAGGCTGTTGCCGATCGCCGACTGCCAGCGCTGGGTGCCGAGCACCATCTCGTACCAGCGCGTCGAAAGGCCCTCCAGCGGGAAGATGAAGAAGGCACCGCTGTTGAAGGAGAGCGGAACCGGAATGAGGATCGGGACCAGCAGGAAAAGGATGACCAGCGCGCACCAGATCCAGAGCAGCGCGATGCGGATGCGTTCGCCAAGGGTTGGGAAGGGAGACAACAGCATGGCTACACCAGCTTCAGGCGGTCGAGGCCGAGGATGCGAGCAAAGATGCCGAACAGCGCCAACGTGAAGACGAGCAGGATGAAGCTCAAGGCCGCCGCCATCTCCCAGTTCAGTTCGACATTGACGTAGTTGGCGATGAAGTTGCTGATCAGCTGGTCGCTGGCGCCACCGATCAGCGCCGGCGTTATGTAGTAACCCAGGCACAGGATGAAGGTGAGCAGGCATCCGGCCATCACGCCGGGAAACACCTGCGGAAGGTAGACGCGCCGGAAGGCGGTGAGGGGTTTGGCTCCAAGCGAATAGGCCGCCTTCATCTGCGACGGCTGGATGGTGCGCATGACGCTGTAGATCGGCAGCAGCGTGAACGGCAGCTGGATATGCGTCATGGCAATGATCAGCCCGATGCGGCTGTACATCAGGTCGAGCCGGTCGCTGGCTATGCCGATGAAGAGCAGGAAGTCGTTGACCAGGCCGAATTTCTGCAAAAGCACCGTCCACGCGGCGGTGCGCACCAGGATCGAGGTCCAGAACGGCAGGAGCACGGCGACGATCAGCACGGCGGCCAGGCCTTTCGGGACGCTGGCGATGAGGTAGGCGAGGGGAAACCCGAGCAGCAGCGTGGCGAGCGTGACCGCCGCGGCAACAAGGAAGGTGCGCACGAACACCTGCAGGAAGATCGCCTGCTCCGGCGGCACCCGCTCGATGCCGCCATCGGCATTCCAGCGCATGTCGAGCGCGCTCAGCAGATAGAACGAGGTGAGGCTGTGAGTGCCATTCCGGATTGCCGGCCAGGTCGACGGCGCCGACCAGAACGGCACCGATTTCATGGCCTCGAGCGCGGCCTGACCGTCGGCGTTTTCGAGCTTGCGCACCGTCTTCAGCACTTGGCTGCGCGCGCCGGGCAGGCGGGCGTTCAGGCTCTTGGCCAGCTCATAGGCCGTGCCCTTGACCTGGTTGTCCTTCAGGTCGGCGGCCAGCGCCGCGAAGGCATCGTCCACCGGCAGGCCCTGGCCGTTCCAGCCGGCCAGGGCCACGGTCGTTTTGGGCAAAGCATCTGCGATTGTCGGATCATAGACGGCGCGCGACAGCAGCAGCACGATAGGTATGCCGAAGCTCAACGCCAGGAGAATGAGCAGCGGCGCCGCCAACAGCAGCGAGCGCAGCCGGTCGCCGAATTCGGCGCGCCGGAGCGCCGCCGACACGGATTTGAGGTCCGCGTCGGCGGCTGGCCGGCCGCGGGCCAGCGCGGGCCGGTCGACTTCGCTGGGCTGGAGCGCCGACATGCCCGTTCCTACTGCGCAAGCCAGGCGTTGAAGCGCTTGACCAGATCCTCGCCGTAGTCGCCCCAGAACTCGGTGTCGGCGACCAGATAGGCGCCGCCCAGATGGTCCGGCGCGTTGGGCAGTTTCGGCAAGGCGTCGGCTGCGACGAAGGACGCGGCATCGGTGCGCACCGGTCCGTAGGTGATGTAGCTGGCAAGCTTGGCGTTGTTTTCCGGCTCGCTGATATAGGCGAGATATTTGTAGGCGAGGTCCGGGCTCTTGGCGCCCTTTGGAATGGCGATCATGTCATATTCGAGGATCTGGTTGTTCCAGACGATCTTGAACGGCTTGCCGTCGGTGTCGATAGCGTTCTGGATGCGGCCGTTCCAGGCGGTCGTCATCACCACTTCCTTGGAGGCCAGAAGCTGCGCCGGCTGCGCGCCGGCATCCCACCAGACGATGTCCTTCTTGATCGTGTCGAGCTTCTTGAAGGCGCGGTCGACGCCTTCCGGCGTTGCAAGGACCTTGTAGACGTCGGCCGGCGCCACGCCGTCGGCCATCAGCGCCCATTCGAGGTTCTGCGCCGGGAACTTGCGCATGGCTCGCTTGCCCGGGAACTTGGTCGTGTCGAAGAGGTCGAGCACCGATGTTGGCGCCTCTTTCAGCACGGTCGGGTCATAGGCGAGGATATCCCCGTAAGCATCGAGACCGACACCGCAATCGAGCGCCGAGCCCTCGATGAACTTGTCACGCGGTCCGATCTTGGAATAGTCGAGCCGCTCGAGGATGCCGGCGTCGCAGCCCTGCAGCACGGTCGCCGTCTCGACCGTCACCAGGTCGATCGGCACGTTGCCGGTGTCGACCATGGCCTTCACCTTGCCGAGGTCGCCGAGATATTCCTGCTCGAGGATCTTGACGCCGGTCTCCTTGCTGAACGGCTCGAACCAGGCCTTGCGCTGGGCGTCCTGCCAAGCGCCCCCGCTCGCCATGATGGAAAGCTCTTGCGCAAAGGCGGCGTGGCCTATCGTCGTCGTGAAGGCAGTTGCGGCCACAAGCGCGAGCAGAGTCTGCTTTGTGTATTTCATGTCGTTTTCCCCTGTTTCGGAATGGCGCCGCCCGTCCCGGCATCGGCCGGAAAGGCGCGGCAATCATTGGGCGCGCAGGAGACCGTCACGGCCTCGCCGTTTGCCATCGTCGCTTCGGGGCCGACCTTGACGGTCAGCACCTGGTCGTTGGCGAGCCTGGCCACGAGGCGCAGGTGGTCGCCGAGATAGATCCGCCCGTCCACCGTGGCGGGCAGGGCGTTGCCGCCGGCCGCCATCGGCGTCAGGGTCAGCCGTTCCGGTCGGATGGCGACCTGGCAGGGAGCGCCCTGCGCGACGCCGATCGCCAGCGCGGTGAGTTCGCCACCGCCGCTCAGCCGGACCCTGCATTCTGCGCCGGAGACGCGGTCGACCACGCCTTCCAGCGTGTTGTTCTCGCCGATGAAGCTCGCCACGAACGAGCTCTGCGGGGTGTTGTAGAGATCATCGGGCGAGCCGAGCTGGGCGATGCCGCCATTGTTGAAGACGGCGACGCGGTCCGACATCGTCAGTGCCTCGCTCTGGTCATGCGTGACGTAGACGATGGTGACGCCGAGCATGGTGTGGATCTGTTTGATCTCGAGCTGCATGTGTTCGCGCAGCTTCTTGTCGAGCGCGCCCAGCGGCTCGTCCATGAGTACCAGGCTCGGCTTGAACACCAGGGCGCGGGCAAGCGCCACGCGCTGCTGCTGGCCGCCGGAAAGCTGGGTCGGCCGGCGGTCGCCAAATTGCCTGAGCCGCACCATGTCGAGCGCGCTCGCTACCCTGGATGCGATATCGGCCTTGCCGACCTGCCGGACCGAGAGCGGGAAGCCGACGTTCTCCTCGACCGTCATATGCGGGAACAGCGCGTAGTTCTGGAACACCATGCCGATGTTGCGCTGATAAGGCGGCAAGCGGTCGACCGGTTGGCCTTCCAGCGTGATCGTGCCATGCGTCGGCCGCTCGAAGCCGGCAAGCATGTTGAGCGTCGTTGTCTTGCCGGAGCCGGAAGGACCAAGCAGCGTCAGGAATTCGCCGCGCGCAACGGTGAGGTTCATCCGCGTCACGGCGAAAGTCCGCCCGTCGTAGGATTTTTCGACGTCGGCGAATTCGACGAAACCCTTGCCGGGACCGGCTTGCGCGGCCGGCGCGATCGTGGCCGGGGCGGCCGGCAATGCGGCCTGGCTGGCGTTCATAGTCCGCAATCCTTGATGCGGCTGAGATGCGGCTTGCGATCCATGCCTCGTCCTCCCGGAAACCGGCTGCCCGGCAGGTCATGTGACTTGTATGGTCACACAATTAACCTGTAATCGACCATAGATGCAGACAACTTTGTCCGTCAAGCCGATTTTTGGCGGATTGTGTGAGATTGTTAACAGGATGTCTTGCGGTTGTACGCCAGACAAGCTCTATTGTCCGGAGTATTGTCTTATGCTAGATGCGCCAACAGTAAGACATCAGCCGTAGTCGATTCCCGCATGCTGCAAGATCTTCGCCTCCCCGACGACGAAAGTCCGGTTTACCGTCGCCTTGCCGACGCGATCGCCGAACGCATCGCCGCCGGCACGCTCGCGGTCGGTGACCGGTTGCCGCCGCAGCGCGAGATCGCGCGGGCACTGGGCATCAATGTCACGACCGTCACGCGGGCCTTGTCGACACTTCAGGAGCAGGGGCTGCTCGAAGCGCGGCCCGGACGCGGCACGACGGTCGCCGCCCGTGACGTCGGCGAGAAGCCGGGCTTCGTGTCGTCGCCGAGCGACCAGAGCGGCATCATCGACCTTTCCGTCAACCGGCCGGCCACCACCGCCTATCTCGATGCGGTTGCCGCGCTGCTGCCGCGTCTGCCCAAGGACCGGCACTACGCCGCGCTTCAGGACTACCACCCGCCGGAAGGACCGCTCTGGGCGCGCGTGGCGGTGGCCGACTGGTTCAAATCCGTCGCCGGCGACGGCGATCCCGGCCGCGTCGTGCTCGCCGCTGGCGCCCAGCACGGACTGGACGGTGTCCTCGGTGCGGTGACCAGGCAGGGCGAGGTCGTGCTTGCCGACGAGGTGACGTACCAGGGCATAAACGCGCTCTGTCGCGTGCATGGGCTGGATCTCAGGGGCGTCGCCATGGACCGCGCCGGCATGCGCCCCGACGCCTTCGAGGGCGCCTGCGCGCACCTGCGTCCGCGCGCGGTCTTCCTGGTGCCGACGCTGCACAACCCGACGACGATCACGCTGAGCGCGGAGCGCCGGCATGAGCTTGCGGCGGTTGCCCGCCGCTACAATGTGCTGATCATCGAGGACGACGTCTACCGGCCGCTGGCCGACGACCCGCCACCCTCCTTCGCCTGTCTCGAGCCCGAACTGACCATCCATCTCGGCGCGCTGTCGAAATGCCTGGCGCCGGGCCTGCGCCTTGGGTTCGTCATCGCCCCGCGCCCCATCGCCGGCCAGGTCGCGGCGGCGCTGCGCATCAACTGCTGGAGCATCAGCCCGCTGACGGCGCTGATCGGTGCCAGGCTGATCGAGGAAGGCTCTGCTGCCCGCATCATCGACATCCAGAAGCAGGAACTGCGCCAGCGCCAGGCGATCCTGAGCGAAATCCTCGGCCGCTTCGACATCCAGGCACATCCGACGTCGACCCATGCCTGGCTGCGCCTGCCGGAGCCCTGGCGCGGCGCGGGCTTTGCCCGCACCTGCCTGGAGCGCGGCGTCGCCGTGCTGCCGGGCGATGCCTTCGCGGTCGGCCGCGAGCCGGTCCAGCACGGCGTGCGCATCAATGTCGGCGCGGCGCGCTCGCAGGAGGATCTGCGCACGGCACTCGCCATCATGGCCGAACTGTTGTCGGCCGGCCATCTGCAACTGCCGGGTTTTGTGTAGGTCATCGGTGGCAGCGTCCAGGACTGTCGAAATCGCCATCGTTGGCGCCGGTGTCGTCGGGCTGGCGACGGCGTTGCGGCTTGCCGGAGAAGGCCGCGAGGTCCTTCTCATCGATCCCAACGAGCCGGGCTCGGGCGCCTCGTTCGGCAATGCCGGAACGATTGCCGAATATGCCTGCATGCCGGTCGGCAATCCGGCCGTCCTGCGCGCGCTGCCGAAACTGCTTCTTGACCCGGACAGCCCGTTCGCATTGCGCTGGACAGCGCTTTTCCAGCTTGCGCCATGGTTGGTCCGCTTTGTCAGG
>NZ_RZOJ01000650.1:0-2004 GCF_003998845.1 Mesorhizobium sp. M4A.F.Ca.ET.022.05.2.1
ATCTGGAACCGGCCTGCCGGCCGAAGGCCAGGCCAGCGGAGCCGGCGACGCTGACGGCGCGGGAAAGCGAGGTGGTGAACCTGATCGCCGACGGCAAGAGCAACGCCGCGATCGCCGCAGAGCTCAGCCTCAGCGAACACACGGTCAAGCGTCACGTCGCCAACATCCTGCTCAAGCTCGACCTGCCGTCGCGGGCGGCGGCGGCGGCGTTTTCGGCCAGGCACACTGGCCCGGACGGGCCATGAGAGCCATGGCGCTTTTGGGCGAAGCGGCTCGGCGCGGCAGAGCGCTAGGATTTTCTCCATGCAGGACAGGCGGATTTCGCCGCGAAGCACCTGCCAATGGAGGATGAGATGGAGAAGTCGAACCGGACATTCAAATCGCTGGTGATCGCGGCAGGCATTGGCGCGGTCTTCACTCTTGCTCCCGCCAAAGCCGAAGACGCCTCGGCCACCGCTGCCTACAAGGACATCCAGGCGACGCTCGGTTCAGTGCCCGACATGTTCAAGACGCTGCCCGATGTGGCGGTTGCCGGCGCCTGGGCCGAGATCAAGGGCGTGCAGCTCAATCCCAACACCGCGCTCGACGGCAAGACCAAGGAACTGATGGGCCTTGCGGTGGCCTCGCAGATTCCGTGCCAGTACTGCATCTACTTCCACACCGAGGCGGCCAAGCTCAACGGCGCGACCGACGAGGAGATCAAGGAGGCGATCGCGATGGCGGCCATCGTGCGCCACTGGTCGACGATCCTCAACGGCAGCCAGGTCGATCTCGCCTCCTTCAAGAAGCAGACCGACGACGTGTTCGCCGCCGTCAAGGCGAAGTCGCAATGAGGAAATGCGCCTGCCCGGCGCTGGTGCCGGGCAGCGCGCTCCGATCAATCGAACGTCCCGCCTGACGGCGGGCCATGGAGGAGAAAATGCTGACCAAAACTCAACCGGTGGACGGCGCTGCGATCAAGAAGGCAATCGAAGGCCGCGACGGCAAGCTGCTGGCGAGCTTCTACACCGACGACGCGCTGGTGCGGGTGATCGACCGCAACAATCCGCCGAGCAAGCCGCGCGAAATCCGCGGCCGCGCGGCGATCACCACCTTCTGGGACGACATCTGCAGCCGGGCGATGACCCATAAGGTCGACACCACCATCGCCGATGGCGCCAACCTCGCCTTCACCCAGGCCTGCGCCTATCCGGACGGCACCAAGGTGTTCTGCGCGGCGATGCTGGAGCTGAAGAACGGCCAGATCGCGAGGCAGACCGTCGTGCAGGCCTGGGACGAGTAGGTGAACTGCGGATAATTCAGCGGAGCCTGTCCATCCCGATCGAAGCGGGAGGGGCTCCATTCCAGTGTCGGAGCATGATCCTTTCCGAACCGGATTGCGTTTTTCGCGATCATGCTCGGGCCGCAACCTCGGAGGAGAACGACGATGTTCAGCGCCAGATGGCAGATCGACGCCAAGTTCGGTCACAAGCAGACCGTGCTCGACATGATGCGGCAATGGGAGCGCGAGGTCGGATCGCAGGTCGGCATCGCCGATTTGAAGTTCCAGATCATGACCGGATCGATCGGTGCGCATGAATCGCGGATCGAGTCGCACCACGAGGTCGAAAGCCTGGCCCAGTTGGAGGCATTCTTCGCCAAGCTCGGCAAGATCGAGGCGCATGCCAAATGGGGCAAGGCGATGGAGCCCTTTGTCGTATCGGGCACCAATGTCTGGCAGATCTTCCGGATCGTCGAGTAGCCGCGCTGGCCCCCAATTAAATGCCTGTCGCCTAGAGCCGCTCACGGTTTTTGGGCGACAGGTGTCGGTTAGCTCTTGCGGCCGAAACTCGTGCGCTGACCCGAAAGACGTGCTTCCCGCGCCAGCCCTGCGGCCGCCTGGCGGCCTGCCGGGCCCTGATTGTTCAAGGTAGCCTGTTTGGCCAATGCCGCAGCGATCATGGCGTCCGCCTGGCGCGCGCGCTCGGAGGCGTTGTCTCCCGGCAAGCCTGCGGCCGCCACATT
>NZ_RZOJ01000651.1:0-1990 GCF_003998845.1 Mesorhizobium sp. M4A.F.Ca.ET.022.05.2.1
AATTGACAGCATGCAGCCGGCCGGCTCCCCGGCCGGTGGAGAGGCCGAGGCCCAGAATGTTTGAAGACGCCCGCTCCCGCCTGAAGGCATGGTTGGTGGCCGGCATCGGCACAGTGGCGGCGATTGGGGTAGCCGGCGTCATGGGCGCCTTCGGCGCAAGGCAAGAGCCGCTGCCGGTTCTGGTGCCCGCCAGCGGAATCGAGACGGGCCAGTGGCTGCTCAGGTCGCTCAAGGCCTATTCGACCGAAGGCGAGAACCCCTACGGCGTACCGCTGAAGCCTGGCGCCAAGGCGCTGGTCCTCGAGCTCGAAATGACCAACCACACCGCCAAGTCGACAAAGGATTATTTCGACCTGCTGCAGGCCGCCCAGGCAACCGTCGATCCGACGACGAGACCGTTCATCGTGCTGACGCGTGATTCCACGCTGTCACCGGAACTGCACCCCGGCATGCCGGAGCGCATGGCCTATGTCTGGCAATTGCCGGACGGAGCGGCACCGCCGGCAAGCCTCGACCTGACGGTCATCCGCAAGACCTACAAGCAGCGCGACAATCTCTACGGCCTGCCCGGCTGGTTCAATCCGGCACCGGTCGGCACGCTGAAGCTGCCGGTTGGCAGCGGGCCTAGTGCCGCGGATATCCGGCCATGATGCGCAAACTGGCGAACATCGTCCTGCTGCTCGTCGCAGTGTCGCTCTGCTACGGCCTGCAGGTGTCGAAGCCGCACTATGGCGACCTTGTCGGGCCGATCCCCGCCCGCGGCTCGCTCGGCGACATGGCCGTCGGGCGAAGCTTCGAGGTCCGGGCCGAAAAGGTCGAATTCGCCCGAAAACTGAAAGTTGACAAGTTCGGTGACAGCAAGGTTTTGACCACAGGCGGCATCTGGGCCGTGGTCACGGTGGAGTTTGCGGCGCCGGCGCAATCGACGACGGTAGCGGTCGCGTCCTGGCGCGGGTCGACAGGCCTGACCTATGACCAGACCGAGCGGCTGTCCTTCGCCGATGGACTCCTTCCCGTGGCCATCGACCCCGGCCTGCCGAGGAAGGCGAGGCTGATCTTCGAGCTGCGGCCTGACGAAGTCAGCGATGCCACTCTGCTGGTTTCGGAAAAGCTGATGTCCGCACTCGACTCGCGGGCCGAGATATCGCTCGGGCCCGTCGCGATTGGACCCGACGGCTTGCCGCCCGGCACGGTAGACACACTGGACATGACGCAGCCGATCTGAGGGATATCGAATGGCGGCAGAAATTCTGGATCGGGAGAGCGGGACGAGCGAGCGGAAATGGCGCCGCCGCAGCCTGTGGTCGCTGCTGCTGCTTATCCCCTTGGCCTTGGCAATTGAGGCTTACGACAGTGTTAGGACGCTGCTTGGCAACAACGATCTCTTCGCCCGAAGCGTTGTCTGGGGAGAGAGCGCCCATTTCGGCGGCAGCGACTGGAAGCTAACCGATTTGCGCGGCGCCTTTGGCATGGCGAACCTGCCGCCGGATTCGGTCCCTGTGCTGGCCGACTTCTCGGTGAAAGTGGGCGATCCCGATCTGCAAAAACTCTGGATCGGCTGCAGGATAGTGCTGATGGACAAGGACGGTCGGCGTTGGTCGCCGACATCGGCGGTATCGCTGAAAACGCAGGACCACGTGCAGACCTGCACGTCGGCGATCTTCTCCGGCGCCAAGAGCGGCGACACCCTCAACCTGCGCGAGACCTTCCTGGTGCCGAAACAGGCGACAAGGACGATACGGCCGGCCGTCGGCGTCGCCAGCGAGCGGCCGCATTTCCTGCTGTTCCAGTTGGAAAAGGATTGATCCGGCCACCCGTCCGTCACTGTCACGGATAGAGGCGCGTCTTGTCCCAGCCACCTTCCGCGTTGCGCGTGAAGACCAGGCGGTCGTGAAGGCGGAACGGCCGGTCGTGCCAGAACTCGATCGTCTGCGGCACGATGCGGAAGCCGGACCAGTGTTTTGGCCGCGGGATCTCGCCGATTGGATAG
>NZ_RZOJ01000652.1:0-1977 GCF_003998845.1 Mesorhizobium sp. M4A.F.Ca.ET.022.05.2.1
GCCGTCGCCACATCGCTCTACTTTGTCGGTCAGAAGCTGCTGGAGACTTCGGTTGAGGTGAGAGGGCTGGAGTTCCTCGGCAGCTACGGCAGCGCGGTCCTGGCCTTCCTGGCCGTCGCCATCTATGTGCCGCTGAATACCTGGATCGCGGTCAAGCTGGGCAGGCTGCTGGAGCGTCTCAATGTCAGGATGCAGCAGTCCGAAGGCAGCTATCGCGGCGAGCTGACCACCTTCCTGCGCCGCAGTTTCCATGTCGCCGCTTCGCAAGGCGAGAATGTGCAGAAGACGATGCACACCCGGCTCTATGCCGACATCGACCGCAATTGGGCGCGGCTGAACATAGTCAACACCGGCTACAACTCCTTCGAGCTGATCTACAATTTCATCGGTGCCCGCATCGTCGCCTATGGGCCCGGCCTCGTGCCCTTCATCCATAACGGCTTCGATCTCAAGGGCTACATAACCGGCTCCGAAATGGTCAACGCGCTGATCAGCCAGTGCTCTTGGTTCATTCACGTCATGCCGGCGATCGCCACGCTGCGGGCCAACAGCCAGCGCGTCACCGAACTCGCCAACGCCATCGAGAAGGTCCAGCAGCCGCAGGAATTCTACCGCCAGACAGGCCGCTCCGACTTCAGCTATGCCAGCCAGAATCCGGTCTTCGGCCTGACCATCCAGAAGCTCGAGCTGGCGCATCAGGGTGAGGACGCGACCCCCTTCCTGAGCGCCGCGAACCTGCGCTTCCGGCGCGGCGAGTGGACCTTCCTCAAGGGCGAGTCCGGCTGCGGCAAGACCTCGCTGATCAAGGCGATCAACGGCCTGTGGCCCTATGGCCGCGGCACCATCGTCTTCCCTGAAGGGGTCAAGAACTTCTATGCTGCGCAGGAGGTCAAGCTGCAGCAGGTGTCGCTGAAGCAGTTGGTCTGCCTGCCAGGCTCCGAGCGCGACCATACCGATGCACAGGTTGCATCGGCGCTGCACAAGGCCGGCCTTGGCGACTTCATCGAACATTTGACCGACGAAAGCCGTGACGGGAAGAACTGGGACCAGGTGCTTTCGGGCGGCCAGAAGCAGAAGCTGGTGGTTGCCCGCATCGTGCTGCAGCAGCCGGGTCTCTTGTTCCTCGACGAGGCGACCGGGGCGCTCGATCCCGAAGGCAAGATCGCTTTCCACCAGGCGATCAAGGACAATTGTCCCGATGTCTCGGTGATCAGCGTCATGCATGAGGCGGTGCCGCCGCGCTCGCTCACGGGCGCCGAGTTCTACCACAGTGTGGTCGCGATCGCTGACGGCGTCGCCACCAAGAAGCCGCTCTCGCCGAGCCTGCCGCGCGAGCTCACCACCATCCTCGTGCAACCGAGGCCGGTCGAGGACAAGTGGTTGCGCTTCCCTCGGCGCCTGAAGCAGAAATAGCAGCGCTTTTCTCTCTCCGATCCGTCGCCGGCGTCAGACCGGCGCACTGAGCCGCTGAACAGCGACCGATCACAGTCTCGCGATCTGGTGCATCTGCCGCTGCTTTCCCGTGCCACCGCGATTGACTCGGGCATAAGCGCTCCTATGTTGCGGCGGCTCGCAGAATTCCAACTGAACCGGCGAGCAGAAAGGTCAACGCGCCATGCCTGGCGATAGTCACAGTCGAACGCAACCGCCGTCCGCCTTGACGTGACCTGATCGACTCACCTCCTGCCGGACGGCAAGGAGTGAGCCATGAATGAATTCGCACCCGTATTGGACGACGGCGCCGTCGCCATCGCCCGTGTCCTCGCCAACGACCATGTCGCCGACGTCGTCGAGGCGCTCAACCACGAACCGCGCGAGACAGCCATAGAGCTGCTTTGCGCCGTGCCTTTCGAGCGGCTGGTCGAGATCTTCGACCAGCCCGAGCTCGAAAGCGCGCCGGAGCTCGTCGAAGCCTTGCCGCGCGTCAAGGCAAGCAAGCTCCTGACCGCTATGTCCATCGACCGCGCGGCCGACATC
>NZ_RZOJ01000653.1:0-1971 GCF_003998845.1 Mesorhizobium sp. M4A.F.Ca.ET.022.05.2.1
GCGGGCTTTTCGACTGCTACGGTAAGCGCCGGCGCTTCGTTTTGCTGGGCGAAGGCTGGCTTTGCCGTCGAAGGCGCGGTTGCGCCCAGAATTAGGCTCGCGAGGATAGTGATCGGTCGCATCAGTGCAGCTCTTCTTCCGGCTTTGCTCGGAGGGAGGCCCGGCTGGCGTCCCAGCCGCCGCCGAGCGCTTTATAAAGGGCAATCCAGTACCGCGCCGCGTCGCGGCGGATCTCGATAAGCGATACTTCGGCGCTTTGCGCTGAACGACGGGCTTCCTCGCGGTCGAGCAAGCTGACGCCGCCGGCTTTCCAGTTTGAATCCACAGCCTTGAAATACGCACGATAATTGCGTGCGGCCGCAGTGGCGTCGACTATCTGTCGCCGCGTGCTATCAACCCGCACGAGCGTCGTCTCAACTTCAGCGACGGCATTGAGAACGCCGGACTTATAGCCCGCTACAGCCACGTCGTACGCAGCTGCCGCACTTCCCACCGCCGCACGGCGTGAGCCCTCATCGAAGAGCGGAATTGAGAGAGCCGGGCCAAATGACCATGGGGCCCCTGCTCCGGTGAGGGAGGAAGTCCCGATCGTCACCGACCCATTGAGGCTGAGGGTCGGATAGAGATCGGCCTTGGCAGCGCCGACATCGGCAATCGCAGCGGCAACCTCGAGTTCCAGCGCATTGACGTCGGGACGTTGCCGCAGGGCTTCCGCCGGCACTGCAGCAATCTTGAATGCCTTGGGCGCCGGTATCCCCGGCCTACCGCTGGCTAGCAGCTCGCGGACACGCTGCTCATCGCCTCCTGTCAGGCATGCAAGCGACTTGATCAGAACCTCGCATTCCGACCGTTGCGCGGTCAACGTGGAGCCCGATGTCGCGACACCAGCTCGCGCCAGCGACAGGTCAGCGCTTGAAGCGAAGCCGGAATCCGTGGCCGTTTCCATTGCTCGGATCGTCTCGCGCTGCGAGGCTAGTTCCGCCGCATAGGCTCGCTCCAATTCGCGGCAAGCCCTGTATTGGACATAATAATCGGCCACCTCGGCCGCGAGCGAGACGCGTGCTCCATGCCAGTCGGCAGCGCGCTGCTGCACCCGCAGATTCGCAGCCTCGCTCTTTTGCCGCGCCTTGCCGAACAGGTCGATCTCCCATGATGCATCCAGGCTTCCGCTTGTCGTCGTGCCAGATGGGACCCTGTTGGCGGCAACGCCGCCGCTGCCTGAGCGAATGACGGACCCGCCGCCGTTGAGAGCCGGAAGCAAGCTTGCCTGAACGGTAGCCAGGGCTGCTCGCGCTCTATCGATCTCTGCTGTGGCGGATTCAAGACTTGGGCTTGAACTCTGGGCCGTAGCGATGAGGCTAGTCAAAGACTTGTCGGAAAATGTCGACCACCAAGAGACCAGGTCACTGGTGTGGCCATTGTGCGGTAGGGTCGCATGCCAAACCTTGGCAATGCTCATCTCAGGCTGTCGAAGGTCAATTCCCGTGACGCAGCCCGAAGCGATCAGGCATGCAGCCGCGATACCAAGCCCAACGATGTTGCGATAACTCAAGTTTATTCGGAACATTTTGTTTGTTGTTTCGCGCCCTGTGAAGGACCCTCGGCGATGGGGGCGGGCGTCATATCGGAAAGCTTTCCCGCCCTGAGGAGGGTCGGCGGCTGGTAACGAGCAGGGTGCCGCAAAACGGGCGGTGCTACCGTTAGCCGGATGTCTGTTTTCTCCGTGGCCGTGGTCCTGGTCATGTTCTGGCTTGCCGTCATTCGACAACACCTGATCTCCACGGCCTGCAGACCAGGTTCATTGCTCGACAGGACTGGCGGGAGGTCAGAGCGGGATCCTGGCCGGGCGACAAGGGCGCCCCAAGACCCGTCCTGCGGGCCGCCTAGAATCTGTACCCGACCAAGAGCATCCCGGAAGGCTGAGTGTTTTTGCGGACGATCGGGCTGTCCTTTGCATCGCCGGTGAGAAAG
>NZ_RZOJ01000654.1:0-1970 GCF_003998845.1 Mesorhizobium sp. M4A.F.Ca.ET.022.05.2.1
AGGGTGAACAGGGCGATGGCGACCAGGAAGACGTTGCGCGCGCCGAAACGGTCGGCAAGCCAGCCGGACAGCGGTACGAACACGGCCATGGCCAGCATGTAAACGGTGATGCCGATGCTCATCGCCACCGCCGGCACGCCGAAGGACTGGCCCATTTGCGGCAGCGACGTCGAGATGATCGTCGAATCCAAGAGCTGCATGAAGAAGGCGACGGCGACGATCAGCGCCACGCGCCGTGCCTGGCGCGCCGGCATGGCTGTCGACGGCTGGGACACCATCGGATTGTCGGGGATACTGCTCATGACGGACCTGCTTTGAACAGCATTGGGCCAGCCTAGTCCAGTGGTTATCCAACAAACTTTTGTGGTGCCTCGCCGCCTGTTATGGGAAAGTGGGCCTAAGAGGGGAAGTGGGATGAAGCCCATCTATATCGACTATCTCAACGCTCTCGATATCGAAGCGCTGGCGATGACCGATGCCGAGATCATTGGCGCGGTCGAGGCCGGCCTCGTTGCCCAGGGCCATGGCCAGACGGTGATCGAGCCGCGCGTCCATCTCGAGCCGGACCCGTCTTTCCACGGCCATTTCAATGTCTTGCGCGGCTATGTGGCGCCGCTCGACGCGGCCGGCGTCAAGATCGTCGGCGACTACGTCGACAACTATCTGCACGGCCTGCCTTCGGAATTCGGCATCCTCAATTTGTTCGATCCACGCACCGGCACGCCGCGCGCCATCCTCGACGCCACCGTCATCACCGACATGCGCACCGGCGCCGTCACCGCCATCGGCGCCAAGCACCTGGCGAAGAAGACAGCCAAGGTGCTCGGCCATATCGGCGCGCGCGGCACCGCCTACTGGAACGTCCGCCTGCTCGACCATCTTTTCGACTTCGACGAGATCCGCGTCCATTCGCGCCGGCCGGAAAGCCGCGATGCTTTCGCGGCGAAACTGTCGGCCGACCTCGGCAAGAAAGTCACCGCGGTCGCCGACTGGAAAAGCTGCGTCGACGGAGCCGACATCGTCGTCGAGGCCTCGCGGCTCAACGAACCGCAGCCGCTGCTCAAGACCGAATGGATCAAGCCGGGCGCGCTGGTGGTGCCCTATGGCACGATGAGCGCGGTGGAGCTGTCCTTGACCGATATCATGGGGAAGATCGTCGTCGACGATTGGGGCCAGTGCAAGAGCGGCAAGTTCGGCTCGCTGCGCGCCCATGTCGAGACCGGGCGGCTGAGCGAGGCGACGTTGCATGCCGAACTCGGCCAGATCGCCGCCCGCCTGAAGCCTGGCCGCCAGGGCGACGACGAGACCATCCTGTTCTGGCATCGCGGCCTGTCGCTCTCAGACATCGCGCTCGGCAAGGCGATGCTGGCCAAGGCCGGCACGCAAGGCGTCGGCCAGAGGCTGCGTTTCGCATGACCCCGCTCGTCCTCACCGGCGCCGGCGTCAGCATCGAGGATGTCGCCGCTGCCGCGCGCAATGCGGCCAAGGTGGAGGTCACGCCCTCCGTCATGGAACACCTGGCCAAGGCGCGCAAAGTCCTCGATGAAGCTGCCGCCGCCGGCCAGCAGATCTACGGCCTGAACACCGGGCTCGGCGCCAATCTCGGCACCGCAGTCGAGGGCGACGCCAGCGCCTTCCAGCGCCAGCTTCTCGATGGGCGCGGCGCCGCCGTGGGTGACGCGTTGCCCATCCAGCTCGTGCGGGCAGCGATGTTTGCTCGTATCGCCATGCTTTCAGCCGGCGGCTCGGGCCTGTCGCCGCATGTGTTCAGCGCGCTGGTCGAAATGCTGAACGCGGGCGTGCATCCGGTGATGCCGGCGCTCGGCTCGATCGGCGCCGGCGACCTGGTGATGATGACGGCGATCGCCCACACGCTGATCGGCGAAGGCGACGCCGATTACCAAAGCCGGCGCATGCCTTCGGCCAAGGCGCTTATGCTGGCGCGCCTCCCTCCTGTCAGCCTGGCGCCG
>NZ_RZOJ01000655.1:0-1959 GCF_003998845.1 Mesorhizobium sp. M4A.F.Ca.ET.022.05.2.1
GACCGTTTCGTCTTCGAGTTCGGCATGGACCATGGCGCGCTGCCGGCGACGCTCAACTATCGCGGCTACACCAAATCGTCGTGCACCTCGATCAACCACGTCGTCTGCCACGGCATTCCCGACAACAAGCCGCTGAAGGACAGCGACATCGTCAACATCGACGTCACGTACATCCTCGACGGCTGGCATGGCGATTCCTCGCGCATGTATCCGGTGGGCACCATCAAGCGCGCCGCAGAGCGCCTGCTCGAGGTCACCCATGAGTGCCTGATGCGCGGCATCGCCGCGATCAGGCCGGGCGCCCGCACCGGCGCCATCGGCGCTGCCATCCAGACCTATGCCGAGGCCGAGCGCTGCTCGGTGGTGCGCGATTTCTGCGGCCACGGCGTCGGCCAGCTTTTCCACGACGCGCCGAACATCCTGCACTACGGCACCGCCACCGAAGGCGTCGAGATGCGGCCGGGCATGATCTTCACCGTCGAGCCGATGATCAATCTCGGCCGCCCGCATGTGAAGGTGCTGTCGGACGGCTGGACCGCGGTCACACGCGACCGCTCGCTGTCGGCGCAATACGAGCACACGATCGGCGTCACCGACACCGGCTGCGAGATCTTCACGCTCTCGCCGAAAAAACTCGACCGCCCCGGCCTGCCGGCCTAGTCTCCCTCAAAGCCTTCGGGGGTGGCGGGTTCATGGGAAAAACCGGCGATGACGAGCGGGGATTTTTCTCCGAGCGGTGGATCGAACCGCCGGCCGGCAAAGCGGCGGTCGAAAAGAGGGCGACACCAGAACAGCCGCACTATCATGGCCATCGTGACCGTTTGCGTGAGCGTTTCACGGCCGCCGGCGCCGACGCCCTCCCCGACTACGAACTTCTCGAACTGCTGCTCTTCCGGCTGATCCCGCGCGTCGACACCAAGCCGATCGCCAAGGCCTTGCTGGCGCGCTTCGGCACCTTCGCCGAAGTGCTCGGCGCGCCGGTCAACCTGCTGCAGGAGGTGAAGGGCATCGGCCCCTCGGTGGCGGTCGACCTGAAGGTGATCGCCGCGGCCGCGCAGCGCATGGCGCGCGGCGAGGTGCACGGCCGCGAAATCGTCTCCAACTGGACGCAGCTTCTCGACTATTGCCGGTCAGCCATGGCCTTCGAAAACCGCGAGCAGTTTCGCGTGCTGTTCCTCGACAAGAAGAACGGGCTGATCGCCGACGAAGTGCAGCAGGTCGGCACCGTCGACCACACGCCGGTCTATCCGCGCGAGGTGGTCAAGCGCGCGCTGGAGCTTTCGGCCAGCGCCATCATCCTGGTCCACAACCATCCGTCCGGCGACCCGACACCGTCGCGCGCCGACATCGAGATGACCAAGCAGATCATCGAAACGGCAAAACCGCTCGGCATCGGCGTCCACGACCACATCATCATCGGCCGAAAGGGCAATGCGAGCATGAAGGGGCTGTTGTTGATCTGAGTTCGGTGTCGATCTGTGCCCCACGCCGGCGACTTGGCCCGACGAAAGCATAGGTAGCATAGCTACTTGCCGCAATCTGATCCCTTTCGCATTTGACGCATGGCGCGCTCCTCGTCATGCTGGGGTGATGACAAGGGGCGTGCTGCTGGACCTCGCAGGCGTCATCTATGATGGCGCGACTGCCATATCGGGCGGGGTCGACGCCGTCGCGCGTCTGCGCCAGGCCGGTTTTTCCATACGCTTCGTCAGCAACACCACGCGCTCGTCGAAAAAGAAGGTTCTCGACCATCTGGGGGCGATGGGCCTCACCGCCGCCAAGGCCGATGTCTTCACCCCGGCGCAGGCCGCGCGCGAATGGCTGCTGCGCAACGGCCGCGCGCCATATCTGCTGGTCCACCCCGGCCTCGAACCGGATTTCGGCGAATTGCCGGCCCGCGACAAGCGCGCCGTCATCGTCGGCGACGCTGGCGACGCATTGACTTACGCGGTGTTGAAC
>NZ_RZOJ01000656.1:0-1958 GCF_003998845.1 Mesorhizobium sp. M4A.F.Ca.ET.022.05.2.1
TGACGATGCCGTCGATCAGCGCGACATAGGGCTTCCTGAAGGCGTTGATGCGGGCGTTGAGCCGGTATTCGTCGGCAAAGAAGTCGACCGGCGGCCGCCCGGCACGGCCGGCCTCATAGATGTGCAGGATGTCGCCGCCGGCGGAGAACGCCCTGCCCTCGGCCTTGACGATCACGACATCGACGCCGTCATCGCGCTCCCAGGCTTCGAGCGCCTTGCCAAGCGCCTTGACCATGGCGTGCGTGACAGCGTTGAGCGCCTGCGGCCGCGTCAGCGTAACGACGCCGGCCCTGCCCAACCGCTCGAAGCGAATTTCGTCGCCTCCGCCAAAATCCATCGTAAGAGAATCCTCCCCCGCGCCTGCGGGATTTGAAGTGCTAAGCGGCGACTGGGCGAACGTCAATTGTCGGGCGCGGGCAGAGATGACTGCGCTCGTTCGAATTGCCACAGGCTGCCTACCACACGAAGGGGATCAAGGCCTTGGTTCGCCTGGCATAAGCAGGAAATTCATTGGGGAACTGCACCGCAAGGAGCCGGTCTTCGGCGCCGACGCGCCAGAGAAAAAGCGAGCCCAACAGGATAAGCAGGAAGATAAAACCGCCGCCCACCACGATCGCTGATCCGATACCTGCGACCATGCCGCCTGTGTACATGGGATGACGCACGTAGCGGTACGGGCCGGAAGTCACAAGTTCATGGTCCTGCTTGGCCGAGACGGTCTGGCTCCAGTTGCGGCCAAGGCTTTGTCGCGCCCATACCAGGAATGCCATGCCAGCAAGGGTGACGACGACACCAATGCCGGCTAAAGCCGGGCCCACGGGCGCGAAGTTGACGAATGCGAACGCCCGCAGATGCGGAAGCAGGAAGGCCACTATCACAGCGAACAGCAAGGCGAAGCTTTGCAGCAAATGCGGCCGTGTATCGCGCTTCACACCCGCCGCTTGAATGGTGAGATAGACGATCAGCAGGATCCAGGCGGCATAGATGAGCCAGATGAAGATCATTGCTCGCTCCTTCGATTGGCCATGCCGGTCCAGCGTGGCGCACGGATGCCCCATGCCGGCGGCCATGCGGCGCAAAGCAACCGACTTGGCCGCTGTTGGCGCCCGGTGCTAGAAGATGGCCACGTTGAACTGGATGGCAAGACATGACCGGGCCTTCTCGTCTCATGGCTGCAACGATCTGCCTGATCGCTCTTTGCCTCATGTCTGGTGCTGCTCTGGCCGCGACGGAAGCGCTCTACCAGTCGCAGACGATCGTCACCGGCACCGGCGAGGTCAACCGGAAGATCGGCTTCAGGGATTGCCTGGACAAAGTGCTTGTGAGGGTCTCGGGCGATCAGCGGCTGCCGGGCAAACCGGAGATGGCGGCGCTGCGCGACAAGGCAGGCGATTTCGTCGAATCCTTCCGCTACCACGACCGGCTGGAAGGCATCCCCGTGCATGACGAGCAAGGCACGCATGACCGGCCGCACGACCTCACCTGCCTCTACAAGCCCGCTGTGATCGACAAGGTGCTGGCCCAGCTTGGCAGCAAGCCTTGGCTCGGCGAGCGACCGACGGTCGCGGTTTTCCTGATGGCCGAGCAAGGCACGCGGCATTTCGCGCTGAGCGCCGATGACGAGCGCGGCGAGGCGATGCGCGAATCCTTCATCAACGCCACGGGGCCGCTGCTGATGCGCATCGCCTTCCCGCCGGGGTCGATGATTTCCGGGATGGACGAGAAGGCGCTGCACACCACCGACATGGCCACGCTCGACGAGCTGGCGAGGAAGGCCGGCGCCGACCAGGCGCTCGCCGGCAGCATCGTATGGAGCGACAAGGACCTGGGCTGGATCGCCGACTGGCGGCTGGCCGATGGCGGCAAGACCTATCGCTGGCAGGTGCGCGGCGTCAGCTTCGACGAGGCGTTCCGTGTCGCCATGCGGGGCGCGGCGCAAGTGCTGTCGGGCAATGGGC
>NZ_RZOJ01000657.1:0-1940 GCF_003998845.1 Mesorhizobium sp. M4A.F.Ca.ET.022.05.2.1
CTCCCAAAGCGTGGCGAAATCGAGCGAAAAGGCCGAAAAAGTGGTGAAGCCGCCAAGGATGCCGGTGGCCACGAACAGCCTGACCTCGTTCGAGCCGCCGCGTCGCGCGAGCACGGCGATGAACAGGCCCATGACGAAGGAGCCGACGATGTTGATCACCATCGTGCCCCAGGGATAGTTGGGGCCGACCAGGCGCAGCGCGCCCATATTGGTCAAGTGGCGGATGCCGGCGCCGATGCCGCCGCCGATGACAACGAGAAGTAGATTGGCCATGGCGGCTTTCTGCCGTTGCCGGCTTGCCGGGTCAATCCCTCCCGGCGGCGGGTGGAACCGCGCAGATCGTCGAACGGGTCAGAAATCGCCGCTCGCGGCCGTTGTCGAGCGAGAACATGCCGCCCCTGCCCGGCACCACGTCGATGATCAAATCCGTGTGTTTCCAGGCCTCGTACTGCGAGGGCTGATGTAGATCGGCGTGTTGCCGATTTCACCCAGCATGACGTCGGCATCGCCAACAATGAAATCGCCGCGCGGATAGCACATTGGCGAGGAGCCGTCGCAGCAGCCGCCGGACTGGTGGAACAGAACAGGGCCGTGATCGGCGATGATCTCGGCCAGGAACGCCTCCGCCTCCGGCGTGGCGGACACTTTGTTCAGAGATCTTTTGTCCATCAGATCCTCCAACAATCGAAGGAGGACGCGGCGAACCGCGCCCTCCCCCCTCGCCCCGGGAGGATCAGAAGAAGCCAAGCTTCTTCGGGCTGTAGCTGACCAGCATGTTCTTGGTCTGCTGGTAGTGATCGAGCATGATCTTGTGCGTCTCGCGACCGATGCCGGACTGCTTTTAGCCGCCGAAGGCAGCGTGCGCCGGATAGGCGTGGTAGCAATTGGTCCACACGCGCCCGGCCTGGATGGCGCGGCCGAAGCGGTAGCAGCGGTTCGCGTCGCGGCTCCAAATGCCAGCGCCGAGGCCGTAGAGCGTATCGTTGGCGATCGACAGCGCCTCGTCATCGTCCCTGAAGGTCGTGACCGACACCACCGGTCCGAAAATCTCCTCCTGGAAGATGCGCATCTTGTTGTGGCCCTTGAACACGGTGGGCTTGACGTAGTAGCCGCCGGCAAGGTCGCCCGGCAGATGGTTCTGCTCGCCGCCTGTGAGCAGCTCGGCCCCTTCCTGGCGGCCGACGTCGAAGTAGCTCAGGATCTTCTGCAACTGCTCGTTCGAAGCCTGGGCGCCGATCATGGTTGCCGGGTCGAGCGGATCGCCCTGGACGATCGCCTCGACGCGCTTCAGCGCCCGCTCGATGAACCTGTCGTAGATCTTTTCATGCACCAGGGCGCGGCTCGGGCAGGTGCAGACCTCGCCCTGGTTGAGCGCGAACATCACGAAGCCTTCGATCGCCTTGTCGAAGAAGTCATCGTCCTCCGCCGTCACGTCCTGGAAGAAGATGTTGGGCGACTTGCCGCCAAGCTCGAGCGTGACCGGGATCAGGTTCTGGCTGGCATATTGCGAGATCAGGCGGCCCGTCGTCGTCTCGCCAGTGAAGGCGATCTTGGCGATGCGGTTCGACGATGCCAGCGGCTTGCCGGCCTCCAGGCCGAAGCCGTTGACGATGTTGAGCACGCCCTCCGGCAACAGGTCGCCGACTAGGTCGGCCCACAGCATGATGGTGGCTGGCGTCTGCTCGGCCGGCTTCAGCACCACGCAATTGCCGGCGGCGAGCGCTGGCGCCAGTTTCCATACCGCCATCAGCAGCGGGAAATTCCACGGAATGATCTGGCCGACAACGCCGAGCGGTTCGTGGAAATGATAGGCGACGGTGTCGTGGTCGATCTCGGAAATGCTGCCCTCCTGGCTGCGCAGCACGCCGGCGAAATAGCGGAAATGGTCGATGGCCAAAGGCAGGTCGGCCGCCGTCGTCTCGCGGATCGGCTTGCCGTCT
>NZ_RZOJ01000658.1:0-1923 GCF_003998845.1 Mesorhizobium sp. M4A.F.Ca.ET.022.05.2.1
GAGCCCGCCCGAGTTAAAATCGACCGCCAGAGATCGCGCCCTGCGGACTGTCCTTGCCCAGCCTGAAATAGACCGGGGACGGCGCCGACCACACGCAGTCCAGCGCCGCGGCGGCCTGAGGTCCATCGACCGGCGCGAGAACCATCATACCAGGCAGCGCACGCATGACGGCAATGTCCTCAAGGCTGTGATGCGTCGAGCCGCCCGTGCCGTAGTCGAAGCCGCCGCCAACACCGACGATGCGGACGGGCAGTTCGTGCGCAACCGGACCGTTGCGGATGAATTCGTAAGGCCGCAGCGTCGCAAAGGTCGCGATCGAATAGCAGAACGGAAGAAATCCGGCTTCCGCCAGACCCGTTGCGATGCCAATCATGTTCTGCTCGGCGACACCGACATTGACGAATCTGTCCGGATAGGCCTGCGCGAAGGGCTCCACGACAGAGAAGCCGAGGTCTGCGGTCAGCAACATGATGCGCGGATCGCGCGCGGCGAGTTCGCAGAGCTTGGCGATGAACTCGCGCCTCACTGCAGCGCCTCGCTCTCCGCCAGGGCGATGGCAAAGTCTTCGTCCGACATCGGCAAATAGTGCCAGCGCACCTGGCGCTCCATGAAACTCACACCGCGCCCCGACACGGTCCGCGCCAGCACCACCAACGGCTCCTGGCGATGCGGACGCAGCGCCTCGCGAACCGCCGCTGGCGCATGTCCATCCACCTCCCGGACCGTCCAGCCGCAACTTGCCCAGTGTTCCGGCATCCGTGCCTGGTTCATGATCTCGGCGGTCGGGCCAAGCGCCTGCTGTCCATTGACGTCGACGACGACAATCAAATTCGTGAGCCGATGATGCCCGGCAAACATCGCCGCTTCCCAGGTCGATCCTTCATTGCATTCCGCATCGGACAGCAGCACATAGGTGCGGCGGTCCTTGCCGAGCAGGCGCGCGGCGAGCGCCGATCCGACGCCGATCGACAGGCCAAGGCCGAGCGAGCCGGTCGAGAAGTCGACGCCTGGGAGGTGATGGGTCGGGTGCACGCCCAGGCGGGAATCATCGGCGCAATAGCTTGCCAGTTCGGCGCGGCTTAGCCATCCGCGCAAGAACAGGGCGGCGTAGAGCGCAAGCGCCGCGTGCCCCTTTCCCATAACGAAACGATCGCGATCCGGATCGTCCGGTGCGTTCAGTCGCATGGCTCCGCCATAAAGTGCTGCGAGAAGATCCACCACGGACAGGGCCGAGCCAATGTGCCCGACATGGGCGCGATGTGATTCTTCAAGGATCAGCTTGCGCAGCGCCCGCGAACTCAGGATTTGCTGGTGAGCGAGCGCCGGATCAGGCTCCATGACAGCCCATGGCGTTCATGCTAGTGGTCGACATCATGCGATTGGCCTCTCGTATGATCCGATACACTAGCGCATTCTTCGCCGATCTTGGAAGGCGGCCTGTACTTCTCCTTTGTTTGGGAATTCTGCTCGCCTGGCTGATGGCGGGTGTTCCATTCATGAGATTCGGCGTCCCGACTGGTCTGTGGGGCGATCGTACTTTCCTGCTGCTTCACGGCAGGATATTTCTCGACTGGCCGCATATTTTTCGAACGGATGCGGTGGGTTTTCCCGATCGGCTGGATCTGCTCGGCTTTCCTTTCACCGACCTTACCGAACGCGTCGTGCAATTTCTGACCACTCGCCTGACCGGCGACGTGATCGTTGGCGCCAATGTATATTTCGTCATCATCGTCGCGGTGAACTTCGCGGCTGCCTTCTGCGCTCTGCGCAGCTTTCAGATACGGCCCTGGTGGTGCCTCGCGGGCGCTTTCGCTTTTGCGTTCATTCCCTATTTCGCAGAGCGTTCGACCGGGCATGACTATCTCGCCGCCTATTATGCGGCGCCGCTTGCGTTCCTGATCCTGCCTCGCATTGTCATGGCCG
>NZ_RZOJ01000659.1:0-1912 GCF_003998845.1 Mesorhizobium sp. M4A.F.Ca.ET.022.05.2.1
ACCAAGGACTCCATCCTCAAGCTGGATGCCTATGTCCAGGCCGGCAAGAAATTCGTCGACGACTACCGAGCCAACGAGTTGCCCAAGCTGAAGGCCGCGGCCGAAGCCAAAGGCAGCGATGCCGGCGGCACGCTGGAGGCGCAGACCTATCAGGACACGGTGCAGGCACTCGACCGGCTGGAAAAGCGCATCTTCTACCTGGTGCAGGCTCGCCAACTTGGCATCCAGCAACTGCCGCAGATCCGCATCGTGCAATCGGGTGACGAAACGCTGATCGAGAATTTGCAGGCGACGTCGGCGCTGACGGTGCCGGCCTGGAAGCAGAAGATGGTCATCCTGCTCGGCCTGACCAACCAGAAATCGGCGCTCGAGCTGCAGAAGACGGTGACCGACGCCACCAACGAGATGATCCGCCAGACCTCGAAGATGATGAAGGATCAGGCCATCTCGATCGAGGAGCAGGCGCAGCGCGGCATCGTCGACGTCGAGACGCTGGCTCAAGCCAACCGCGACCTGATCGACACCGTGCAGGGCGTGCTCAAGGTCCAGCAGGAAGGCCGCCAGAAGCGGGCGGACGCCGAAAAGCAGATGGACCAGATGACCGCGGACCTCAAGAAAGCGCTCACCCAGGGCTGACGGAGCCTCGATGCCGAAGACGCTGTCGTCCGTTCTCCTGCTGGCGGTCTCACTGCTGCTGGCCGCCTGCAATTCGAGCAACGTCAAATTCTCGATTGTGTCCGGTTCCGAGAACACCGTTCTCGAGCCGATCGTGCAAGAGTTCTGCGCCAAGCAGGGCGCCACCTGCATCGTCTCTTATCAAGGCTCGCTCGACATCGGCCTTGGCCTGCAGAAGCCGGGCGGACTCGACCAGGATGCGGTCTGGCCGGCTTCGAGCGTCTGGGTGGACCTGTTCGATTCCGGCCGCAAGGTGCGCAACCTGACCTCGATCGCGCAGATGCCGGTCATCCTCGGCGTGCGCAAATCCAAGGCCGCCGAACTCGGCTGGGTCGGCAGGGACGTATTCATGAAGGACATTCTTGCCGCGGTGAAGGACGGCAAGCTGAGATTCCTGATGACGTCGGCCACGCAGTCCAATTCCGGCGCCAGCGCCTATCTCGCAATGCTATCCAGCGCGCTCGGCGGCAAGGAAGTAATCCAGCCCGGCGACCTCGACAATCCGAATGTGCGCGACACGGTCAGCGCCCTTCTGCAAGGCGTCGAGCGCTCGTCCGGTTCCTCGGGCTGGCTGGCCGACCTGTTCATCGACTCTGCGCGCAAGGGCACGTTCTACGACGCGATGTGGAACTACGAGGCGACGCTGAAAGAGACCAACGACAAGCTGAAGCAGATGGGCGACGAGCCGCTCTACGCGATCTACCCCGCCGACGGCGTTGCGGTCGGCGATTCACCGCTCGGCTTCATCGACCATGGGCGCGGCCCCGAGGTGGAGAAGTTCTTCACCGACCTGCTCGCCTACCTGCAATCGGACACGATCCGCAAGCGTATCGCCGATACCGGCAGGCGCCTGCCGCTCGGCGGCGCCGCGATCCAGGCGGCAGCCGAGCCGGACTGGAACTTCGATCCGGGCAGGTTGGTGACGTCGATCCGCATGCCGGAGCCGGCGGTGATCCGCACGGCGCTCAATCTCTACCAGGAGGCGTTGCGCAAGCCCTCGCTGACGGCGCTCTGCTTCGACTTTTCCGGCTCGATGGAGGACCAGGGCGAAAAGCAGTTGCAGGTCGCCGCCCAGTTCCTTTTCACGCCGGAAAAGGCCAGTGAAGTGCTGGTGCAGTGGACGCCCTCCGACCACATATTCGTGCTGCCTTTCGACAGCGTGGTGCGCGACACATTCGAGGCGGGCGGCGACCTGCAACTGCTTTTCGCCCTGGTCCTCCATCGAGCCGGAAAAGTC